>NZ_JCALCE010000016.1:0-155099 GCF_059812195.1 Mycobacterium sp. NGS68
GTTCTGGGGGCTTTTGCGTCTGCTCGGCGTCATGAGGTACCCACTGAGCAGGTCGACGATCTCGTCCTCGAGCTGTTGCGGATCGACCGGAGTCTGCGACGTGACGAGCCGATGCACCAGCGCGTCGACGGTGCTCACCACGATGTGGGCGCTGAGCCTGCCACCGGCTGACACGTCGGGGTGCTGCTCGAGCAGCCGGGTCGTCATATCCACGGCCAGCTCTTCCAACTCGTGCATCCGCGTCAGAAACTCCGGCGCCCGCGGGGCCTCCTCGAACAGCACGCGGTGCAGCCGCGGGTTGTCCCGATGGTTGTCTATCGTCGCGCGCACGAACACCCGCAGGATGTCGCCGAGGCCCTGCGGCAGGCCGCCCGACAGTCGTTCGCCGAGCAGTCGGGCGCCGTCATCGACGTGCGCGTCCATCAGCGCCCGCAGGATGGCGTCCTTGTTGGGGAAGTACTGGTAGAGCGAACCGATCGAGATCTTCGCCTGCTCCGCGATGCGGTTGGTGGTCCCGGGGACATAGCCGTGTTCGGTGAAAACGTGAGCCGCCGCGTCCAGGATGCGTTGCCGAGTCTGCGCGGCTCGTTGCTGTTTGGGCTGCTTGCGCTGCCGGAACCGATCCGGTGGGGCGATCGTGCGTGTCCTTCCCGAAAGCGAGTAGTCAACCGACGCTGTGACCAGCAAAATTAGGGTAACCTCACCGCCGCTCGACAGGAACCATTGTGCGAACCGTTCACCTCGAGACCATCCTGCCCACCAGCGTCGATCGCGTATGGCAGGCGATGCTGCTCCCAGCCACGTTTTTGTATGTGTGCAAGGGCTTGTTCGGCTTTCCGGCCCTCTCCGGACGCTCGGAGCCACTGCGCGCGGGTGAGGCCGGCACCGGCTGGCTGGTCGCCTTCCACCTGATCCCGGCGTACCGGCACACGATCGAGGTCATCGAGGTTGACGACGTGAGCAAGACGGTGCGCACCCACGAGCACGGCGGCATCCTCAAGACCTGGAACCACACCCTGCACGTCGAAGCGGTCGACGAGCACGCCTGCCGCTACAGCGACACCATCGACATCGACGCCGGAGCCTTGACGGCGCTCGCGGCGATTGTCGCGACGGGCATCTTCCGCTACCGCCAGCGGCGCTGGCACAAGCTGGTCCGCTGACCCCCTCCGGTGAGCAGACACAAAGGTCCCCATTTTCGTGCCGAAATGGGGGCTTTTGCGTCTGCTCGGCAGGGGTGCGTGACAACCATCACCCTTTGTGATACAAACTGCTATATTCCTAATAGGAATATAGCAGCCCGATACACCCCGCAGCACTTGGAGGACCGATGCCCCGGACCGTCGACACCGCCGAACATGCCACCCCCAGCGCCGTCATCGACCGCATCTCACTGGTGCTCGACGCGTTCGACGGGCCCGGACGGCTGACGCTGGCGCAGATCGTCCGTCGCACCGGTCTGCCGCGTTCGTCGGCGCACCGCATGCTGGAGCGGCTGGTACAGCTGCGCTGGCTGCGTCGCAGCGGGCGTGACTACGAACTCGGCATGCGGCTGGTCGAACTGGGCTCGCTGGCCGTACACCAGGACCGGCTGGTGCGGGCGGCGAGGCCGTTGCTGGGTGAATTGCACCGTGCTACCGGGCTTGTCGCACATCTGGCGGTGCTGGACGGATCCGATGTGGTCTACCTCGACAAGGTCGGCGACCGATTCAGCGCACCGCTGCCCACCCGGGTCGGCGGTCGTCAGCCGGCACACTGCACCGCGCTCGGCAAGGCGATGCTGGCCTACACCGACGACGACGCCCGCGCGGATCTGCGGGTGCGCAAGACGAAGTATTCGATCACCACCGGCCCGCAACTGGCCGTCGAACTGGCCAAGGTACGGGCGCACGGGGTGGCGTTCGAGCGCGAGGAGTCGCTGCTCGGATTCGGTTGCGTCGCAGCGCCGATCGGCGGCCCCGGCGAGGCGGTCGCCGCGGTCTCGGTGTGCGGCCCGATGAGTCAGATGAAGTTCGACCAGCGCCTGTCCGCCCCGGTCCGCATGACCGCGATGGGCATCTGGCGCCACGTCGAGGGCGGTCCCGCGCCGACTCTGCAGCCGCTACGGCCGCTGCGCCCCCAGCGGCCCGCCCTGCAATACGCGTGAACCTCGGCCCGATGCGGTCGGCCCATGCCTGAGGTCTTCGTGATCGACCGCGTGCTGACCCGCCCCGGCTGCGCCCGTCGCTTCGTCGACACCTACCTCGCCGAATACGCCCCCGGCGCGCGCGACCGGGGCATGACGCTGCGCGACGTCCTGGTCAGCCCGCCGATCTGGTACGACGACGACGTCAACACCGTCACGATCACCTGGACGCTGCCGAGCACCCAGGCCTGGTGGGAGATGACGTGGCAGGGTCGGCCGGATCCGGCTCTGGGCGAATGGTGGTCGCGGATGGCGGAACTGGTGCAGGACCGATCGCGGTCCTTCGCCTCGGCCGCCGAAGACGTGGACAGCCTCTGCGATGTATAGCGTGACGAGGTTGCTCGACGTCACCGACGGTCAGCGGGACCGGATGCTGGCCGAGTTGCGCTCCGCCGCAGCCGAAGCCGGCGCGCTACGCCGAGTCGTGCAGCCGACACTGCCCGGCTCGCGCAACGGTGGCGACATACTGGTCCATCTACGATTCGCCACCGAAAACCACTGGGATCGTGCCGCGACGCGATTCGGGTCGCTGCTGGCGGACCCGGCGGTGAGCCGCAGCAACGGGGCCGAGTATCCGGGCGAACCCCGGCGCTGCGGCGACACGCCGGGCTCCGTGTACCGGGCGCTGCTGCTGCGGGTGTCGCCCGACACCGATGCGTCCGTCGTCGCCCGCTTCGAGCGCGAGCTGTCGGCGATGCCGCGCTACGTGTCCACGATCCGTTCCTGGCAGCTGAGCCGGATCGCCCGGGCCGTCGGTGACACCGAGTGGACGCACGTGTTCGAGCAGGAATTCTCCGACGTCGAGGGGCTGATGGGGCCCTACCTGATGCACCCGATTCACTGGGCGGTGGTGGACCGCTGGTTTGACCCCGAGACCACCGATGTGATTGTCCGGCAACGCGTCTGCCACAGCTTCTGCACCATCACCGACCCCGTGCTGAGCTGACCCGCGATCAAACTCCCGCGGGCAGGATGTTCGGGTTGGCCGAAGCCGGCGGCTGCAGCGGCGCCAACAACCGTGTGCCATCCAGGCTGCGCACCGGCAACCGCTGCGACCAGGGGTAGTGCAGGCTGAAGGCCACGAGCCCGGTGCGCTCGGCGGCGGGCAGGTGGCACATGGCCAGCACGGTCTCGGCGAGGTATTCGACCGGCTCGGTCGGGAAGGAATCCGGGATCAGCTGTGCCGCACCGGGTGTCCGAACCGCCGTCGACGGAGCCACGCTGTTGACCGCGATGTTGTCGTCGAGCAGTTCGGCCGCCACACCCTGGGTAAAGCGGTGCAGCGCGGCCTTCATCGACGCGTAGACCACGTCGCCGGCGTTCTTGTTGTACTCGCGATACGGCCGCACCGGAGCCAACCCGGTAACCGAACCGATGTTGACGATCCAGCCCGCACCCTGCCTACGCATGTGCGGCACCGCGGCCTTCGTCAAGACGAAAGGGGTCCGCAGGTAGTGCTCCAGCGTGCGGTCGAATGTCTCCAGGCTCATGTCCTCGACCAGCGCGTAATCCGCGAAGCCGGCGTTGTTGACGAGGATGTCGATGCGCCCGGTGCGGCCGAGCACCTCGTCCACCAACCCCCCGCGCTGCGCGGCATCCTCCAGGTCGACCGCGAGTCCGAACGCCCGACCCCCCGCGGCCTGGATCAGATCGACTGTCTCGCCGACCGTTCCGGGCAGGACCGACGTCGCACCGGCCCGCGTCGACGACGACGGCGCGAGCGAGCGGGCCGTGACCACCACCGTGGCACCCTCGGCGGCCAGTCGCTGCGCAATCGCCCTGCCGATCCCGCGGCTACTGCCGGTGACCAACGCCGTTTTGCCCGAAAGCAACTCGCTCATCGGAGCTCGAAGTCAGCTTCGACCGGGGTGCGGTGAGCGTGCCACACGTCGACCAGGCGGTACGGGAAAGCGGTCACTATGCGTCCCCCGCCGGATCGGTAATACGTGTGCGCCGAAGGGGTGTGGCACCACACGGTGCCTGCCATGGCCGCATCGATGTCGGCGACGTAGTCCTCGTAGGCGCGTGGCGTGACCTCCATGACGGCCGCGTGCCGCAGCGCCATCAGCTGCAGGCACTCCAGCACGTAGTGCACCATCACCTCGACACCGAAGTTGTGGCCGGCGCCGTGCCCGGGGCTGTAGTTCGGTGACGACGAGATGAACAGATTCGGGAAGCCGGGCACCGTCCCGCCCCGGTAGGCACGCGGGCTGTCGCCCCACTCGTCGGCCAGCCGCCTGCCGTCGCGGCCCCGAATGTCCACGGTGGAAAGGAAATCGAGGTGGTAGCCGGTGGCGTAGACGATGACGTCGAGGTCGATCTGGCGGCCGTCGGCGGTCACGATGCCCGCCTCGTTGACCCGGGCCGGCTCGGCGGCCTCGACGTCCACGTGATCGCGCGCCAACGCCGCGTAGTACCCGCCCGGGTCGCGGATGATCCGCTTGCCGTACGGCGCGAAGTCCGGCGTCACCTTGCGGGCCATGTCGCTGCCGGCACCGAAGACCCGGTCGATGTACTCGAGGCACATCTGCAGCAGCATGTCGTTGGCGCGCGAGATCGACAGATGGCCGGCCGCCCATTCGGGGTCATGCAGAATGACCGGGTAGTTGTTATCCGCCGTTCCCCAGAATGACTTGAGCCGAACCCAATTGGCGTAGTACGGGAGGTGGGTGCCCAGCCACCGGCGGTGGTCCGGGACATCGTCGGTGAGCCGCCGCCGCGGGGCCACCCAGTGTGGCTGACGCTGGAACACCGTCATGTGCGACACCTGGTTCACGCAGGCGTCGACGATCTGGACCGCGGTGCAGCCGGCACCGACAACGGCGACGCGCTTTCCGGTCAGATCCAACGCGGGATCCCATCGCGCCGAATGGATCTCGACCCCCCGGAAGGTCCCCCTCCCGGGCAGCGCGGGCCAGCGCGGGCGGTTGAGGTAACCGGCGGCGGGGATGACGACGTTGGCGTAGCTGACGTCGCGGGTGCCGTCCGGGCCCACCGCATGGATCTGCCACTGGTCGCGCTCGGCGTCCCACCACAGCGCTTCGACCTCGGTGCCGAACCGGGTGCGCTCGCGCAGCGAGTTCGTGTCCGCGACCGACACCAGGTACCGCTGGTACTCCGCGCCCTGGGGGTAGTAGCTCGACCAGCCACCGTTGACGTCGCGTGACAGCGAGTAGTACGCCGACGGGGTGTCCACGCCGATACCGGGATAGGTGGTGGTGTACCACGTGCCGCCGACCTCGTCGTTGCGGTCGAGGATCACGTAGTCGATGTCGGCGGCGGCCAATTCCAGCGCGGCCGTCAGCCCGGCGATGCCCGCACCGATGATCGCGCCGCGGAAACCCTCCGGAAGCTTCGCGGTACACGGCAGCACCGGCTGCGACGGGTGGAACCCGCCCTGCTCCAGCAGCAATTCGAGGTACTCCGGGCCGACGGTTCCCCCGAGCGCCACCGGCGCGATCCGCGCGAACAGGCCGGGGTCGTCGGCGGGCAGGGCACCCGGCGGGCGGGGCGATCGCGTCGCGGCCAGCACCGCTTCGACCAGCGCGCAAGTTGTCGCGGGATCGGTCACGCCGGCCTGTTCCGGCGGGTCGGGAACGTGGGTGATGCGGTGCGCGAATCGGTCGACCACCGCGGGGTCGCCGGTCAGCTGGGCCAGCACGGCGAGCAAGACCCCGGGGTCGGCCTGCCGCAGGTTGGCCCGCAGTTCGTCGGGATCCAGCGCCGCCTGAGCCCTCATGGCTGCGATTGTCGACGCCGCCGGCGGCGGTGGACGGGCCGCCGTCTACTCAGTGGGACAGCAATTGGCCGGGAGGGGTTCGAGCAGTACCGGCAGACCGAGTCCCTACAGTTGCCGTCATGAGCCTCGACATCGCCACCAGCGGATCGACCCAGGTCTGGACCATCAGCCTGCCCCAAGTGGGCAACGCGATCACCGGCAAGGACTTCATCGCCGCGCTGGAGGCCGCCGTCGACGACGCGAACGCCGACACGAATGTCCGGGCGGTGATCCTCACCGGCGAAGGAAAGATCTTCTCCGCGGGCGGCAACGTCAAGGAAATGGCCGACCAGGCGGGCATGTTCGGCCTCAGCCCGCTCGACCAGCGGCACGCCTACGTCGCCGGGGTCCAGCGCATCCCCCGCGCCCTGGGTCTGCTGGAAGTGCCGCTGATCGGCGCGATCAACGGCGCAGCCATCGGCGCGGGCTGCGATCTGGCGATGATGTGTGACATCCGCATCGCCTCCGAGCGGGCGTCGTTCGCCGAGAGCTTCGTGCAGCTGGGCCTGATCCCCGGCGACGGCGGCAGCTATTTCCTGCAGCGCGCGATCGGCTACGAACGCGCCGCCGAGATGACGTTCACCGGCGACCGCATCGACGCCGCGACCGCACGGGACTGGGGGCTGGTCAGCCGCATCGTGCCGCACGACGAGCTGCTCGCCGAGGCGCATGCGCTGGCCGAGCGAATCGGCAAGAACCCGCCGCACGCCCTGCGGATGGCCAAACGTCTGCTGCAGGAGTCGCGCAGGGGTTCCCTGGAGTCGACGCTGGGAATGGCCGCGTCCATGCAGGCGCTGGCCCATCGCGACCCCGAGCACGAACAACGCATCGCAAAGTGGCGAACCCAGTGACGGCGGCGATCCCCCGCCTGGTGCCACCCGCCGCCACGGATGCCGCGGCGACGGACGCCCTGCGCACCGAGGTGCGCCAGTTCCTCGCCGAGCAACTGGCCGCCGACGCGTTCACACCGTCCGTCGACGCCTGGCTGTCCGGCTGGGACCAGGAGTTCACCGCTGCGCTGGCGGCGCGCGGCTGGTTGGGCATGACGGTGCCCGTCGAGTACGGCGGACACGGACGCTCCTTCGTGGAACGGTTCGTCGTGACCGAGGAACTGCTGGCCGCCGGCGCGCCCGTCGCCGCGCACTGGATCGCCGACCGGCAGATCGTGCCGTCGTTGCTCAAATACGGTACGCAGCAGCAGAAATCGGAATTCCTGCCTCGCATCGTGCGGGGCGAGTGCTTCTTCGCCATCGGCATGAGCGAGCCGGACTCCGGCTCCGACCTGGCCAGCGTGCGCACCCGCGCCGAGCGGGTCGACGGCGGATGGGCGCTTTCCGGCACCAAGGTCTGGACCTCGGGGGCGCATCTGGCGGAGGCGTTCATCGCGCTGGCCCGCACCGAACCGGTGGACCCACAGCATCGGCATGCGGGGCTCAGCCAATTCATCGTCGACCTGCGCGGGCCCGGGATCGACATCCGCCCCATCGTCTCGATGAACGGTGCACACCACTTCAACGAGGTGATTTTGGACGGGGCCTTCGTGCCCGACGACATGGTGTTCGGCGAGATCGGCGACGGCTGGCGCCAGGTGACGTCGGAGCTGAGTTTCGAACGCAGTGGCCCGGAACGGTTCTTGTCCACATTCGTGCTGCTGGCCGCCTGCGCCGACCGGATGGCCGCGAACGCGATTCCCCGCGACGCCGGACTGGGGCGGCTGGTGGCACGTGTCGCCGGGCTGCACCAGATGTCCACCGCGGTTGCGGGCGCCCTGGAACGACACGAACCCGCCGATCTCGCCGCGGCCGTGGTCAAGGTGCTCGGCACCACCACCGAGGGTGACATCGCGGAATTCGCCGACCAACAGGACTCCCCCGATTCGCGCTTCTCGCGGTTGGTGCGGGCCGCCGTGGACCAGCGGCCCGGCTTCACGCTGCGCGGCGGCACCAACGAGGTGCTGCGCGGGGTCGTCGCGCGCGGATTGGGCCTGCGATGAGCGCCGCCGTCGACCGCGCACTCGTCGACATGATGGGCGCCGTCTTCGCCGACTACCGCGAGAAGCATCCACCCACCCCGACCAGCGAACGGGACCCGGACCTGTGGGGGCACCTCAACGAGCTCGGCCTGGTGCGACTGACCGGCTCAGAACAGCGCGGCGGCAGCGGCGCCGGCTGGTACGAGGCGGCCGAACTGCTGGCCGCCGCGGTCCGGCACAGCGTCCGAATCCCCTTGGCGGAGCACGATTTACTGGCCTGCTGGCTGTTGGAGGCCAGCGGCGGCGCGGCCGACGGCGCGGTGCGGACGGTGTGCATACTCGACAAGCGCGGCGAGGCGACTCAGGTGCCCTGGGCGGCGGCCGCCGACCGCGTCGTGCTGGCGTGGCGGGCCGACGGCCAGTACCGGGTCGCCGACGTCGCCGCCGAGCAGCTCGCCATCACCGGTGACACCAACCTGATCGGCGAACCGCGCGACACGGTGGCCGCCGACCTCGGTGGCCTGCAGGGCGCCCCGGTGGCGCCGGCCCTGATCACCGGGCTGCGACTGAGGTCCGGGCTGGTGCGCGCCATTCAGGTGTGCGCCGCGCTGGACCGGATCCTGCAGCTGTGCGTCGAACACGTCTCCTCGCGGATCCAGTTCGGGCGCCCGCTGTCCAAATTCCAGGCCATCCAGCACCTGATCTCCGACCTCGCCGCCGAGGCCGCGCTCGCCCGGGCGGCCACGGAGGCCGCGCTGGCCGCGGCGGTCGGCAGCGAATGGTCGTCCCCCGATCTGGATTTCCTGGTGGCCGTGGCGCGTTCGTGCGCCGGCCACGCGACGTCGGTCGTGGTGCGCAACGCCCATCAGGTGCACGGTGCGATCGGCACCACCCGCGAGCACCGGTTGCACGAATACACCCGGGCCGCGCTGGCGTGGCGCTCGGAGTTCGGTTCGGTGCGGTACTGGGACGAGCAGGTCACCGATTCGGCGATGCATGCCAGCGCGGGCGCGCTGTGGAGCCTGATCACCGGCTGAACGCGGTGTTCCACTGACCGGGCGGCCCGCTACCAGCCGGTCGCGGGCGGGTGTTGACTCGCCGGATGAGCACCGACATCACGCTGCCGGAACTGCAGGAGTTCATCGCCGGCTTCTGGTACCACTACGACGAGGCGCACTACGACGAGCTGGCGGTGCGTTACGCCGCGGACGTGCGCTACATCAGCCGTAGCGACTCGGGCGCCAGCCCTTTCGAGGACCTGATGTCACCCGAACTGCACGGACGCGATGCGGTCATGGAGTGGCTTTCCCAGCATCGCGCGCAGAGCCCGTACCCCTTGCGGCACCACGCCACCAACGTGCACCGCACCCACACCGACGGCGATGTCGCCCACGCGCGCTTCTACATTTTCGTCAATCAGATCGCGAATTTCGTGCCATTCGCGGTGTCCAGTGGAGTGGGCGAGGTCGGTGTGCGCCGCGGCGCGAACGGTTTAGAGTTCACCGAAATGGACGTCATCCTTGATACCACCGACTCGGTGCCGCTATCCGAGCAGCAGGCCGAAACCACCGGGTCGTGAGCGCCCGCGAGACGTTTTCCGGCGGCGTCGCCGTCATCACCGGCGCCGGCGCCGGCATCGGTGCCGGGTTGGCCCGCCATGCCAGCCGGTTGGGTATGACGTTGGTGCTGGCCGACATCGATGCCGACGCCGTCGCCGCGTTGCGTGACGAGCTGAGCGCGGCGGGCGGCCGGGCCATCGACATGGTGTGCGACGTGCGCGACCCCGACGCCGTGCAGGAACTGGCCGCCCGGACGTACCGGGAGGTGGGTCCGGTACGACTGCTGGTGAACAACGCCGGCGTCGAACAGTTCGGCTATCTGTGGGACACGCCGGTGGCGAACTGGCAGCGGGTCGTCGACATCAACATCAGCGGAGTCTTCCACGGCGTCAGGGCGTTTCTGCCGCGGATGATGGCCGGCGACGAACAGGCGTGGGTGTGGAACCTCTCGTCGGTGGGCGGGGTGGTGGCCATTCCGTTGCAGGGCCCCTACATCATGAGCAAGCACGCGGTGCTCGCGATGACGGAATGCCTGCGTCTCGATGTGGAAGCGGCGGGACACGGGCACCACGTTCACGTGCAGGCCGTGCTGCCCGGCGCGGTGGTGTCCAACATCTTCGAGTCGGCCGGCGGCGTCGACGGCGCCGCCGGCGATGGCGTCGACGTTACAGCCGCCGAGACGCAGCGTTCGGCGATGTTGAACGTCAAGGCCGCGGCCATGGATCCGCTGGCGGCGGCCGAGACGCTGTTCGAGCAGGCCGCCGAGGGCCGGTTCTACCTGGTGACGCAGCCGTCGGTGGTGTCGGCCATGGAGCAGCGGGCGGATGTCCTTGCCACACAACGCCCTCCGTCGCTGAAATGACCCTGGAGCCCGAATGACCCCGGATCCCGAATGACCCTTGATCCCGATGCCGCCGCCCGGATCGCGTCGTTCGGCGACGTCCCGCCCATGCGGGTGCGGGGGCTGGCGGCGGTGCGAGCGGCTCTCGAAGCCGCTCCCCTGCCCGCGCAAATGCCGGCGATGACCAGCATCGTCGACACCGTCACTTCAGCATCGACTCCGGTCCGGATCTACCGGCCCACAAG
This sequence comes from Mycobacterium sp. NGS68, assembly GCF_059812195.1. NCBI lineage: Bacteria > Bacillati > Actinomycetota > Actinomycetes > Mycobacteriales > Mycobacteriaceae > Mycobacterium > Mycobacterium sp. NGS68. The sequence continues at coordinate 10,581 of NZ_JCALCE010000016.1, forward strand.
CGATCCCAGCTCACCGGTGTTGGTGTACCTCCACGGCGGCGGCCTGGTGATGGGCAGTAACCACTGCTTCGAGCCGCTCGCCCGCGAGCTGGCATCGGCGTCCCGCGCCACCGTCGTCGCCGTCGAGTACCGGCTGGCTCCCGAGGCGCCGCCGCCGGCGCAGTTCGACGACGCCTACGCCGCGACCGAGTGGGTGTCACGCAACGCCGCCGACTTGGACGTCGACCCCGGCCGGCTCGCCGTGGTCGGCGACAGCGCGGGTGGGGCACTGGCGGCGGGCGTCGCGCTGGCCGCACGGGACCGTGGTGGGCCGCCGATCTCGGCGCAGGTCCTGCTGTACCCCGGCCTGGAGCGCGACATGTCCGCTCCGTCGATCACCTTGCTCGCAGACGCGCCGATGCTCGGCCGCGACGATATCGACTACCTGCATGCCCTGGTCGACGGGGACGGTGGCCACACCACGGACCCCTACCTGGTTCCCGCCCGCGCCGCCGATCTTTCCGGTCTGCCGCCGGCCATCGTGGTGACCGCGGGCTGCGACCCGATCCGGGACTGGGGTGAGCGGTACGCGGCCCGGCTGCGCGAAGCCGGAGTGCAGACCACCATGACCCGTTATCCGGGTGTCTATCACGGCTTTCTGATGCGGTCCGACGCGACCGCACGGGGGCGGCTGGCCATCGCGGAGATCGGGGCCCTGCTGCGGGCCAAGTTCGCCAATCCGATCCGCTTCGATGTCCCGGTGACCGGACAACACGTGACCGCACCGCGGTGACGCTGCGCACAATCGGGCAGTCCCATACGGAGAAGGAGACTGCCGATGCTCACCGAGGAACGGCGAAGAGAGCTGTCGGACGTGCTGCGCCCGGCCGCACCACCGCGCGAGATCGACGACGTCTACACCGACGACCAGCTCGAGCGACTGCTCGACGTGGTGCGCACCGAGGGGCCGTGGCGACTGATCATCGCGCAGCACTTCGCCTCGGCCGACGAGTTGATCGCCACCATGAGCGGCTTGTTCCCCGAGGGGTTCACCCCGTCGCTGGACCTGTTCCTGACCCCCACGTTCCGCGGCTACCTGGCCAACTACGGCGCGGTGCTCTATCCGCAGTTGCACGACTGCTTCTACCACGCCCGGTTCCTGGAGATGGCCAAGCGCTACTGGGGCGCCGAGTACGCCAAGCCGCAACTGATGCTGTTCAACATCAACGGCCCGTGCGCCAATCGCGATCCGGGACACCTGGATTCGCCGAGCTTCCGCGGTGTGCGGCATGAGAACGCACCCACCTGGCTCACCAGCGTCATGGGAAAGTCCGGCCTCTTCGGTGACTACCTCATCAAGATGGCCCAGGTGATCACCTGGTTCTCGCTGGATCCCGGCAGCGGTTTCACCTATTGGCCGGACGGGCCGTTGCGGGCGCCCCGGCGCGTCCTGCCGCCGATCAACAATCGCGGTGTGGTGGTGCAGAACGAGATGATGATGCACCGCGGCGAGGCGAACGGGCCGCTGGAGCAACAGATTCCGGCCGGCCTCGCGTTCGACACGATGTTCACCGGCGATCCCGGCGACCGCGACCAGTGGCTGCTCACCAACGGCGACGAGGTGATCGCGCGCCACCGCACCGACGAGCTCCGCTTCCTGGTGCACTGGTCGGCCGAGGTGTTCGCCGACTTCGACGAGCTGAAGAGAAACATGGAAGGCTCCGACGACCTGAGCATCGAAAAAGCCATCGACATCATGGTCGACGACGTCAACGGCAGGGGCATCAATCTCGACATCCCCAGCGAACCGCTGCACGATCCCGCGTTCATCAAGGCGCTCAACGCCGCCTACGACATCGGCGGGCCTGCCGCATACCCCGACGAGGCACCGATCAGCGCCTTCCAGCTGACGTGAGGCGTCGCCTGACTATCTGACCACCACGGTGCTCGGCTCCCGCGGCACACCCAGGTGGCGATGTGACGGCGGGCGGCGGCCGTCCTCGTCGGTAATGCCGTACCGCTCGGCCAATTCCGCGCCGATCAGTGCTTGTCCGCTCAGTTCGGCGAGTTCGGGATCGCGATACAGCGCATCGATCAAATTGCCGGTGAATTCGGGGGTTTCGGCGTGCGCGGCGGTCTTGGCCAGCGCTTCCGGCTGCCCGGCGAAAGCGGCTCGCAGCTTCTCGGTCAGCAGGATGCCCATCCAGATCGACGCCGTCGCGACCCCGGTGCCTTTGAAATCCACGGCCATGTCGGCGGCCATCTTGTCCACCCCGGCCTTCTGCGCGCCGTAGGCGGGCCCGTGCATGTAGCACACCGACCCCGGAGAGGAAGTGAATGCGATCAGGCCCCGCCCGGCGGCCACCAACATCGGCGCGGCATACCACGACGCCACGTAGGACGACCGCAAACCCACGTCCAGCACGTCGGCCAGCGAAAGCGGCTTCTCCCAGAACGGCTTCGGGCTGACCAGTGCGTCGGAGATGACCGCGGCGTTGTTCACCAACAGGTCCAACCGCCCGTCCTCGGAGCGCACCCGCTCGAACAGCGCGGCCACGGCGTCGTCGTCGCCGTGGTCGACGCGGACCGCCACGCCGCCGGGCGGAGCGTCGGCGATGGTGCGGCCGGTCGCATAGACGCGCCAACCGCGCGCGCTCAGGGCCGCCGCGATGCCGCGGCCGGCGCCGCGGCTTGCCCCGGTCACCACCGCGACACGCGCTGAGTCATTCATCCGCCGCCACCCCGGGCGAGGGCTCTCGAGGCGCGATGACCGCCGCCAGAATCGTGATTACCGTTGTTCGCACGGGCCTCCTTCGGGATCCTCGACAGCGAACGTCGCGACGATCGCGTCGCGGGCGGACCGCCAGGTCAGGCCGAGGTCGCGCAGCGTTTCGGAGTCGTCGGTCGGAATCGCGGCGGTGATCAGTTGCGCGGCTTCATAACTGAACCCCCCGCCCAACGGCAGCACCGGCGCGGCGAGGTCGCAGACCCGGCCGAGGAGGCGGAACGCGCCGGGGCTCATGGGGATCCGGCGGACCCGGCGGCCGGACCCCTGCTCGATCGCGGCGATCATGTCGTCGAACGTCAGCATCTGGCCGCCACACAGGTAGCGCTTCGGCCCCCGCCCGGGTCGCATCAACCGCTGGTGCACGTCGGCGACATCGCGCACGTCGACCATCATCATGCCGGCGTGGGCGACCTTGGGGGCAACCCCGAACCGGACGACGGTTCCCCAGCCCTGTTCGGTGATGCCCGGCGGGGTGCACAGCGCGGGCCCGACGACGCTGGAGGGGTAGGTCACGACCACGGGCGCACCGTCCCGCTGCAACTCACGCGCGACCCGGTCGGCGTAGGACTTGGTTCGCGCGTAGGCCGACTTTCCCTGCGCGGTTGGCGAATCCGGTCCGATCACCGATCCGGGCGGGGGAAACAACGCGCTGTAACTGGACACCAGGACGATCGGGTCGAGGCCCTGCGCGACGCCGCGGCGCATGATCCGCTCGCTGGCATGGGCATTGATATCCCACATCAGCTGTTCGCGGCTGTTGTCGGTGCCCACCACCCCGGCGGCGTGGATGACGGCCTCGCAGCCGTCCAGCAGACCGTCGAGGGCTTCCGGTGCGCGCAGGTCCCCGCGTACCGTCGTCACGTCTCCGGCGGCGCGCAGCCTGTCGATCAGGGCGTCGTTGGACCAGTGCGGTTCCACCAGCAGGTTCACCCGGTGGCCGGCGGTGAGCAGCCCGCTCACCACATGGGCACCGACGTAACCCGTTCCACCCGTCACCGCTATCCGCATCGCGGCAACCCTATCCGGCGTCGACGATCTTCAACTCCCCGGCGGCCACCGCCGCCTCGATCGAGTCCCGCAGCGCCGAGCACACCAGGAACGGGCCCGGCCGGTGACCCGCGAGGCGCTCGGCCTGTCGGCGTTCGGCGCAGCGGCCCGACGCGTCGGCGTTCCACTGCACGCTGGTCTGGTTCCAGGTGCTCTTGCGGGCCAGCACCCGCGCACCGCAGTCCCGGCACACCACCGGCGCCATCGGCATGTCGTCGAGGCGGTTGTCGGCCCGAACGCCGGGAGGGGTCACACCGAGCCCGCCCGGGCCGCCATGTTGTCCTCGACCTGTTTCATCCACGCCTCATAGGGCCGGGTGGTGTCCAGCTCGAACTCGAAGCGGTCCACCATGTCCGGCTCCACGTCGGCGGCATCGACATAGAACTGCTGATACCAGCGGCGCAGTTGATAAACCGGGCCGTCCTCCTCGACCAGCAGCGGGTTGTCGATCCGCGCCTTGTGCCGCCAGATCTGCACGTCCTGCTCGAAGCCCAGCTTCACGAAGTCGCCGAGCTTGACCGCGGTCCGCATGGCCTCGGCGCCCGGCAGGTTCGTCGATTTCTTCACCATGATGCCGTATTGCAGCACAAAGGAATTCGCATCGATCGGATAGTGGCAGTTGATCAGAATCGTCTTCTGGTCGCCCTGCTCGTAGTGGTAGGTCAGGTCGTCGATCATGAACGACGGCCCGAAGTAGGACGCCACCGACGTGGTGCCGAGCATCTTCGCGCCCTCACCGCCGATGTCGGGGCGACCCTCGCCGTTCATGTACTGCGTCGCCACCTGGCCCTCGAAGATGTTCTTGAAATACGTGGGCAGCGAGCCGTGAATGTAGAAGAAGTGCGCCATGTCCACGACGTTATCGATGATCTCGCGGCAATTGCTGCCGACGACGGTGGTGTACCAATGCCAGTCGGTCCACTCGTCGCTGGTGGCGCCCTCGATCCGGGGGATCGTGACCTCGGACGGGGGCGGCTTGCCCTCCGGGTCGTTCCAGACGAACAACATGCCGTCCTGTTCCAGCGTGGTCCAGGTCGCCGTGCGGGCCAGCCGGGGAGTGCGCCGCGCGTAGGGCACCTGCTTGCACCGCCCGTCGCCGCCCCAGCGCCAGTCGTGGAACGGGCAGGCGATCTCGTCGCCCTTGACCTCGCCCTGCGACAGGTCGCCGCCCATGTGCCGGCAGTAGCCGTCCAGCACGTTGACCTTGCCGTCTCCGCTGCGGAACACGACCAGCTTCTGGCCGAAGGCGTTGACGGCGTGCGGTTTGCCGTCCCCGAAATCCCGGACCAGTCCCAGGCAGTGCCAGCCGCGGGCGAACCGCGTCGGCGCCTCCTGCGCTTCGATGAACCGAACGGCGTCGGGCTGCTGCGTCATAGCCCCCATTGAACGCCTGCCAGGCGGGCGGCGCAGCGGCGTCGTTCCACTGACCAGGACGACTCATCCTGCCGAACGGCTCGGCAGCCTAGCGTTGCCAGGCGTGAGCGCCCTCAGCACGACGATCCCCGCCGGGCTCGCGGTCGCCGACACGTCCGTCGACCTGCTGGTGGTGGGCTCCGGCACCGGGATGGGCGCCGCACTGGCCGCCCACGAGCTGGGGCTGTCGGTGCTGATCGTCGAGAAGTCGTCGCACGTCGGGGGGTCGACGGCACGCTCGGGCGGCGCACTCTGGCTGCCCGCCGGCCCGGTGCTGCGCGAGGCCGGCGCCGGCGACACGGCGGCCGCGGCCGCCTCCTACCTCGACGCGGTGGTCGCGGGCAGCGCGCCCCCGGGGCGGTCGGAGGGCTTTCTGACGCACGTCCCGGCGACGGTCGACATGCTGCGGCGAATGACTCCTCTGCGCTTCTTCTGGGCCCGGGACTACTCGGACTACCACCCCGAGCAGCCGGGCGGCACGGCGGCCGGCCGCACCTGCGAGTGCTACCCGTTCGACACCTCGGTGCTCGGCGACTACCGCACCCGGCTGCGGCCCGGCGTGCTAGAGGCCGGGTTCGCGATACCGACGACGGGCGCCGACTACCGGTGGATGAATCTGGTGGCCCGGCTGCCGCGCAAGGGAATTCCCACCTTCGCCAAGCGGATAGCGCAGGGTCTGGGCGGCCGGCTGATCGGGCGGCGCTACGCCGCTGGCGGCCAGGCCCTGTCGGCCGGCCTGTTCGCCGGTGTGCTGCGCGCCGGCATCCCGGTGTGGACCGACACCACACTGCTGCGCCTGGACGGTGACCGGGAGCACGTGCGCGGCGCGGTCGTGGACCACGGCGGGCGCCAGGTGACGATCGCCGCGCGGCGCGGCGTGGTGCTGGCCACCGGTGGCTTCGACCACGACATGGAGATGCGGCGGAAGTTCCAATCCGAGTCGCTCGGCACGAATCTGAGCCTGGGCGCCAACACCAATACCGGCGACGGGATCCGCGCCGCGCAGGGGCTGGGCGCCGGCATCGACTTGATGGACCAGGCATGGTGGTTCCCGGCGATCGCGCCGCCGTCCGGCAAGGCACCGGCGGTGATGCTGGCCGAACGGTCACTGCCCGGCAGCCTGATCGTGGACCAGCACGGTCACCGCTTCACCAACGAGGCGTCGGACTACATGACTTTCGGTCAGCGCCTGCTCGAGTTGGAGCGGTCCGGCAACCCCGTCGAAGCGATGTGGATCGTCTTCGACCAGCGCTACCGCAACAGTTACGTCTTTGGGGCCGAGTTATTTCCGCGAATGCGGATTCCGCAGGCCTGGTACGACGCGGGAATCGCCGCACGCGCCGACAGCCTGGCCGACCTGGGGGCGCGGATCGGCGTTCCGGTGCCGGAATTCGTGCAGACCATGACGCGGTTCAACCAAAATGCCTCCGCCGGTGCCGATCCCGACTTCGGCCGGGGCCGCAGCGCCTACGACCGCTACTACGGCGACCCGACGATCACGCCGAACCCCAACCTGCGCCCGCTGATCCACGGCCCCTTCTACGCGGTGCGGATGGTCCTGTCCGACCTGGGCACCTGCGGCGGGCTGCGGGCCGACGAACGGGCGCGGGTGCTGCGCGAGGACGGCGGAGTGATCGCCGGGCTGTATGCGATCGGCAATACCGCCGCCAACGCGTTCGGCACCGCGTACCCGGGCGCGGGCGCGACCATCGCGCAGGGACTGGTATACGGCTACATCGCGGCCAGCGACGCGGCGCGTTAATCGGGGGCTAGTCGATGACGCGCTTGGCCTGAACCTGCTTTTCCACCTCTCGCCAATAGCCGGGAGTGGGCCGTGGTTTGCCAAACCCGCCCTTGGCGGCGGTTTCGATGATGGCGGCGGCCTCGTCGATGTCCTTCATCAGTTCCAGCGCGAATTCTCGTTCGGCGGCGTAGTACTTCGCCGCCCAGCGCAGCGCCATCACCGAATAGGCCCACGCGGGTTCGGATTCGGCCCCTTCGGCGTCCTCCACCGCCTTGCGGTACCTGGCCTCCGCGTAAGCCACGTGCTCGGCCAGCAGTTCCTTCAGCCGGGTCGGATTGCTGAGGTGTCCGAACGTCACCCGCAGCAGCATGCTGTGTTTGAGCACCGGCGGGTCCAGGGGCGCATTGTTGGTCCAGTCAGTGATGGCGGCCATCCCGGCCGGGGTGATCTTGTAGAGCCGGCGGCTGCGGGTGCCTTCGTCGCGCTCGACGCGAGATGTCACCAGCCCCAGGCTCTCCAGCTTCTTCAGCTCGCTGTAGATCTGGCTGTACGACGGGCTCCAGTAGTAGAGGTCGACGCTCCAGTCGATCCACTTCTTGAGGTCGTAGCCGGAGACCTCCTCTTCGTAGGACATCATGCCCAGCAGTGCCCAACTCGTGGCGGCAAGCGCCGGCTTCGCCGGTTCGTTGCTGGTCGGGTCCATTTCGCCAGATTAACAACACCGCGACCGACATCGCGTCCTACGACCGCTGGCCGGGACATCGCGTCGCGGGAGTGCCCGGGCCCTGCTCTATCGTTGCGGCCATGGTGGATCCGATCGCCGCGATGGCCGACTCGTCGCCGGGCTACGAGACGCTGGCCGAGTCGGTGCGCCGTTTGATCGATGCGACGATCCGCACCGAGGTGGCCCCCGAGCTCGTCGTCGCCGCGGCAGCCAAGATCGACGGCATCACAAGCGAACTCAGCACCGCGCTCATGCCCGGCTCATTCGGCCAGCGGGTGGCCGACGACGGGCAGGGCCCGGCCGCGGGCAACGTCGTGATCGGGGTGCGCAACCCGTCGGCTCCCCCGCTGGTCGTCCATCACGACACCGACGGCTCGGTGTGGACGGAGTTCGTCCTCGGGGCGGCATACGAAGGCCCGCCCGGCCATGTGCACGGCGGTGTCTCGGCGATGATCCTCGACCACGTCCTCGGTGCCACCGCGCACAAACCGGGACGGCCGGCCTACACGGGCACCCTGACGTTGCGCTATCACCGGCCCACGCCGCTGCAGCGACCGCTACGTGCCGAGGCCCGCATCGAAAGCGCGCAGGGGGCAAAGACTTTCGCGGTCGGTCAGATCAGCGACGGCTCGGCCGTCACCGTCTCGGCCGAAGGCGTGTTCATTCACCGACGAGCGTGACGGCTAGTGCGATCCTGACAACATCGCGAGGCCGAAGAAGATGAACCACAAGGACCCGAAGGCGAAAGCCAGGCCCGACGTCACCATGCCGCCGATGGCCATTCCGGTCGGCTCGTTGTACTTCTTGGCGCGGCTGTAGGCGAGGTATCCCACGACACCCGCAATGATCGCGGTGAGCACACCCGCACCGCATAGGAAGTCCAAGAGAAAGCTGACGCCACCGATGATGATCGAGTACAGCGCCATCGTCTTGGTGGTCGTCCAGGGCGGCGCCGTGGAGGCGGCCGGTTGCGGATATCCGCCGGGCGCGGCCCCGTACTGCGGCTGCTGTGAGTACTGGGGCGCCCCGTAGCTCGGCGGCGGCGGCGAGTAGCCCTGCTGCCCGTAACCGCCGCCCGCGGCAGGATCGCCTTGCGGCGGATAGCCGGGCGGGGGGTAACCCTGCCCCGGGGGGTTGTACTGCGGCTGATTACCCGATTGCCACTGGTCGCCCGGACCTGTCATTCCGACAATCTAGCTCATAGCGAGTTACTACCAGGTTCTAATGAGTGGATTTATGAAAAATTAACAGGCCGGGTTACGGTCCCTTCGCTTACGCTCCGCTCGCCCCGATCGCGACAACACTGAGACGGCACCCGTCCGGGCCCACGCGCCACGCGTGATCGACGCCGGTGACCACGACGCAGTCGCCCGCCTCGAGCGGGTGCACGCCGTCGCCGAGGATCAGTTCCACCGAGCCGGCCAGCACGATGTCCAGGTCAACGGTATTGGTGTGGTGCATGGAAAACTCTGCGCCGGAAGCATATTCGATCATCATCCAGTTGGTGACCCCCGCCGCGACACCCAAGTTGAGTGCGTTCGCGTGACGTCCGCCGTCGGCAATCGACGGTATTGACGGCGTCGAATGCAGCAGCGCATAGACCAGGCTGCCGAAACCCGGTTCGCCCTGCAGGGCGATCGGGTCCTCCGTTACCGCACACGAACGCCCGTCGGCGTCGACACCGGTGACCAGCAGGCGCCCGGCCATCTCACGCGCCTCCGGCGGGCCGGAACCGGGACGAGTCCTCGATGACCGTCACCGGGATGCCGTTGAGGGCGCCGTTGCCGGACGGCTCGTCGAGGAACGTCGGCGGTGACAGTGCGTTCGTGTTGGCGCCGGGCGAACTGTTGGCCACCGACATGCGCGTCCCCGGCTTGCCGTGGCCCCAGCCGTGCGGCATCGACACCACACCGGGCCTGATCGCGTCGGTGATCTCGACGGGCACCTTGATCTCGCCGGCCTCCGATTTCACCGTGACGACGTCGTCGTCGGCGATGCCTAAGCGGGCCGCGTCGGCGGTGTGCATCAGCAGGGTGCAGCGGTCCTTGCCCTTCATCAGCGCCGGCACGTTGTGCAGCCAGGTGTTGTTCGACCGCAGGTGGCGGCGGCTCACCAGCACCAGCGGCTCCGCCGGGCGCTGGATCCGCGCGGCCAGTCGCGGCAGGTCGTCGAGCAGGTACTGCGGGGCGAGCCGGATCTTCTTGTCGGCGGTGCCGAGGACGTCGGGCAGTTGCGGCACCATCGGGCCGAAGTCGATGCCGTTGGGGTTGGCCTTGAGCAGGTCCAGCGTGAGCCCGCCGGGGTTGTCCCCGTACCGGTCGCCGAAGGGGCCGGTGCGCAACGTCAGATCCAGCATCCGTTCCGGGCCGCCGTGACTGTAGAGCTTGCGGATTTCGGCGCCGTCGACGCCGCGGGTGAAGGCGAGGTAATCGAAGAAGCCGTCGTCGATCGCGGCGACGTCGACGTCCTCGGCCGGTGTGCTCGTGCACAGGCCCGTGAGCCGGATCAGGATCTCCCACTCGTGCGGGCGATCGCCCGGATCGAACACCGGCGCCGAGTAATTCGCGATGCTGTGGACCGCGAATTGCAGGATCAGGTCGTCATGATGCGCCTGTTCCAGCGGCGACAGCCCGGGCAGGATCACGTCGGCGTGCCGGGTGGTCTCGTTGAGCCAAAGGTCAACGGAGATCATCGCTTCCAGCATCGGCAGCGCCTCGTCCAGCTTGTCGCCGCCCGGCGTGGACAACACCGGGTTGCCCGCGATGGTGATCAGGGCCTTGAGCTGGCCGTCGCCCGGTGTGACGATCTCCTCGGCCATGCAGGACACCGGCACCTGGCCCAGCACCTCTTTCGCGCCACGCACCCGGGTGCGCCAGCGGCCGAATTCGGGTGCGCCGTCCTCCAGACCGGGCAGCGGCTGTGTGGTGATGGACCAGGCCGCGGGCCGCGGGAACATCGCGCCGCCGGGGGTGTCGAAATGTCCGGTAACGATGTTGACGACGTCGACGAGCCAGCTGGCCAGGCTGCCGAATTCCTGATTGCACAGGCCGATTCGGCCGTACACCACCGACTTGTCGGTGCCGGCCAGCTGGCGCGCCAGCCGCCGGATGCGGTCCGCATCGATGCCGGTGACCGCGCTGACCCGCTCCGGGGGCCAGTCCATGGCGACCCGGCGCATGGTGTCTATCCCATCGATGTGGCCCTCGACGTGCGGGCCCGGCCGGGCCAGACCCTCGGCGAACAGGGTGTGGGTCACCGCCAGCAGCAGCGCGGCGTCCGTGCCGGGGACGATCGGCAGCCATTCGTCCGCACGCGCGGCGGTGGCGGTGCGCACCGGGTCGATGACGATTACCTCGCCGCGCTTGCGGACCGCGTCGATCAGGCCCATCACGTCGGGGGCGGCCAGCAGCGAACCCTGGGACGCGGCGGGATTGGCGCCCATGATGACCAGCAGGTCGGTGCGCTCGATGTCGGGCACGGGGAAGGTCCACCAGCCGCCGTACATCAGGTGCGACGAGAGGTTCTTGGGCCACTGGTCGACCGTGCCCGGCGAGTAGGTGACCGGCATCCCCGACATGCCCAGCAGCACTCCCGCGTAGCGGGCCAGCGAGAACGAGTGCGCGAGCGGGTTGCCGGTGTAGGCGGTGACGGCGCCGATTCCGTACTTGCGGATCACCGGGGTCAGCAGCTCGGTGCAGCGGCGAAACGCCGCGTCCCAGCTGACCTCCTGCCACTGGCCGTCCACCTTGACCAGCGGGCGGCGGATGCGGTCGGGGTCCTCGTGCAGCGCGCCCAGCGACACGCCCTTCGGGCAGAGGTGGCCGTGGCTCCACACGTCGTCGCGGTTGCCCCGGATCGCGGTCACCTGCCCGGTCTCGGAGCCCCCTTCGACGGTGATCTCCAGACCGCACATCGCCTCACACAGCGGACACGTCCGCAGATGCCTGCTCTTCTCGACCGTCGTCACCCACCCACCATATTCCGCTACTGGCGGTAGCGGAAGTGCTTCCGGGCCTGCGCAATTTCCTGGCAGGCCGCTGCTGACCTGCCCTGAAACTGATTTGAATTCGCACAGGGTGCTGTACAAGGCGGTTATGCGGGTCCTAGCGTCAATTGCGGTAAACAAACTCGAGGGGGCTTGATGATCGACGATCGGCAGCCGACGAACATCGAGTACTTGCGCAGCGAAGTCCTCGAGCGGGTGGATGCGCAACCTTTCGAGGACTGGTCCCCCGCGTTGTTGCGGGCCCTCATCGCCGTCTTCGACCTCAACGGGTTCACGCCGTCGGCCCCCCGCGCTTTCCGGCCCTACCTGGTCAGGTAGCCAGTCCCTCGACCGTCCCGTGCAGCACGGTGCCGCTGGCGTCGGGCAGCACCCGGCGGGCAACCAGGAACTCGCTGCCCATCCAGCCGCGGCGGATGAACTTGCCGAAACCGATGCGCGTGCCCGGCGCTCCCGTCGCGGCCGGCATCATCTTGATCCTCTGCAGCGCGTCCTTGACTCCCGCGCCCGTCAACGGTCGCGCGGAGGCCAGCGCGGTCATCATCACCCGCCCGATATCGCAGCAGTAGAGCGGGAAGTAGTACTCCGGACGGTGCCCGTACCGGGCCGCGAAGCGGTCCAGGAATGTCTGCCCGACGGCGTTGCGCTCGTCGTACTGGTCCAGCCCGATCCAGCCCGCAAGCTGTTCGCGCCACCATGGGCTGACCGCCGCGAACTCGAACGCGGTGGTCGTGTATCGCGGTGGCGTCCAGCCGATTTCGGTCAGCGCCTCGTTCATTCCCGGAATGCCCAGCCCGAACCCGACGTGCAGAATGGCGTCAGGCCGGTGAACGGCCAGCTCCACCATGGCTTTTCGCTTATCGGCGGCGACCTGTGGAATCGCGACCTCCGCCGTGATCCGCAGCCCCGCATCCTTGCACGCCGCCCGGGTGGTGCGCAGGTACTCGTCCCCGATGAGCGACGACTCGAACGCGATGCCCACCGTCTGGCAGCCGTCCAGGGCGGCGACGGTCGCCATGATGATCGGCTCCTCTTCCATTGAGCCCGCAGGCAATCCGAACGACCACTCGCCGAGGATGTTTTCCGACGCGCCCATCGTGATGATCGGCACCCGTCCGAGGTCTTCGACATAGCGCCGCAGTGCGACGGCGTTCTCGGAAACCCAAGGGCCGAAGATCACCAGCGCGTCCTGTTCGACGAGCTCGAAGAACGCGTCGTGCACGGCCCGGAACGAACCGTTGGGCAAGCCCTGCACCGCGCGCACGACGAACTCGACCGGGCGCTCCAGGACGCCGCGCTCCACAAAGTCGTCGACGACGAGTTGCAAAGCGGGCAGGATGTTCTCGTCGAAACCGCCGGATTCGTCGAGGTAGTCGAACAGCAAACCAATGCGGGCGGGCTGGACGTTTGCCATCAGCGCGCCCGGGCCAGCCGGAAGCGCTGCAGGACCAGGTCCAGCAGTTCGGGGGTCAGCATGCCGCCGGCGTATTCGACCCAGCACCAGCTGCGGGCCACTTTCCTGCCCGACGAGCCGCCGGTGAGCCGGCCGAAGAAGTGCAGTGGGCTGCCGCTGGTGTCGAACGTGAAGGCGTACGAGTCGGCGCCGATCGTCGCGTCCAGGGTCGAGAGCCTGCCGTCGGAATCGAACCCCGGCCGGGCGACGATGTCGTCGTGCACCGTGGTGACACCGTCTTTGAGCTGGTAGCCCGGCCCGAAGGCCAGCCCGTCGCGACCCTGCCAGAAGCTGCCGCCGCCGAGTCCCCCGTCGGCGTACTCGTGCAGCCACGACACCCACATGCCTTGCAGCTGACGGGCGATCGGTAGCTCGGTGTACGCCATGCCCGGCGGCCCGTAGGCGAAGTCTTGGTGCGCATAGCCCGAAACCTCGACACCCGCAACCGATCCCGTCACATACATCAGCTCGTGCCGGTAATAGACCTCGTCGTCGATGCCGGGCTGGGCCGGGACGTGCGTGACGACGACGTCGCTGACGGTCTTCCCGTGCATCTCCCACCGGCCGGCGGCGTCATGCCAGTGGAAGCCGTCGGCGCCGCGCTCGATGCGGCCGCTGGAGAAGATCGTCTGCACGCTGTCGCCGCCGTCGCTGTATTCCAGGGGTTCGAACCAGTCGATCGTCGAATACTCGTCGAAGAGGTGCGGCGACGCGGGATCCAGGCCCTTCTGCAGCGCCCGGAACCCGCAGATCGGCGAGACCACGTGTGTCATCCCGACCACGAAGTCGTCGGTTCCGCGCAGGCCCCAATAGTCCTGATCCGACGCGTCGGAGACCACTGCCCCCAGCCAGACGCCGGCCAGATCGACTCCGGGCCCGGGCGTCCAGCCGCGCCGGTAGTGATCCAGCGTCGACGGCTGCCGGGTTACCTCGAACTCGACGTGATCTAGCACTCTCGGCTCCTCTCGACAGGACTATCGTGCTACGCGGCGTCAAGGGCACTGCGTTCCAGTGAGGAGTCACGACGGTGGAGATGTGGGAACTGGTCGCCCGCGAGCGGATCCGCGACACCCTGGCCCGGTACAACTGGGCGGGCGACGCCGGGCGGCTCGACGGCCTGGCCGGGACGTTCTGCGCCGACGGCGTTCTCGAGATACGCGGTTTCGCGCCGCTGCGCGGCCGGGCCGAGATTGTGGCGTTTCTCGGCGGTGTCACCGGCAAGGTGGCGGCCGCCGCTGACCTCCAGGTCAAGCCGATCGTGCGGCACAACGTCACCAACGTCTCGTTCGACGGCCTGACCACCGAACAGGCGAACGTCTCGTCGTATTTCACCGTGGTTACGCACCTCGGCTTGGACCACTGCGGCCGCTACCGCGACGTCCTGGTGCCCGACGGCGACGCGTGGCTGATCAAGCACCGCAAGGTGTCGACCGACTGGGCCGCCCCCGACTCGGCGATGGCCCGGCAGTGACCTCGGCAGGCCCCGCGTCCGGTCAGCGGATCTGCAGCCCGCGGCGGCGCACCCACAGCTGGGCTGCGACGGTGCCGGCCACCCAGACCCCGACCGCGAAGCCGAGGTGCACGAAGCTTTTCGTGTCGCGCCCCAGCACCGGCCCGATCGCCGCGGGCAGCTGGGTCCACAACAGGTGGTGCTCCACCCCGCCGATCGGATCGGCGACGTAGTACACCGCATACGGCAGCCCGAGGGCGACCAGCCAGCCGGCGGTGCGGCGCCAGTCGCGACGCTGCCGCCATCGGCGGATCAGCGGCTCGGCGCTGACGGGGTGCAGCACGGAGATGACGTTGCCCACACCCAGCCAGGACACGATGGGCACCGCGACGTTAGGGATAGTAACGGCCAGGCGCGCAGGCGATTCCAGCCACAAGGTCAAGGTCACCGCGGCGGCCAGGGTGGGCAGCCCGACGAGGCAGATCAGCGCCAGATTCTTGAGCAGCAGCATCCGCCAGACCGGCACCCCGTCGCTCAACCCCTTGGCGACGCGGTAGTGGTCGCCGCCGAGCGTGTTGGTGGTGGTGACGTCGGCGAGGATGAAGGACGAGAAGTAGCTGCCCACCAGGACCACCCAGTCCAGCTGGCCGTGGTGGAAGTGGCGCACGTGCTGCCCGTGCGCCGCGGCCAGCGGCTGCACCGCCAACCAGGCCACCGCCAGCAACAGGTTCGCCACCACTCCCGAGAGCCAGGTCCGCGGCGGGTGAAACGCCCAGCGGATCTCGGCGCGCAGCGCCGGCCATAGCCGTCGTCGCAGATCCGCGGCGGCGCGCTGCGCGGCGGCGGGGCGCGGCGCCGATGCGCGCGCAAGGACCCGCAGCGCCGCGCGCAGATGCGTGTTGGGCGTTTCAGACTCCGACATGTGCTCCCCACCGGCGCGGTTGTCGGTGCGACCATACCTTGGGTCGAGCCGGTCGGACGCGGTTTGCCCGGTGTTAAGGTTCATTGCGCCTAAGGAGGCCCGGATGGATTCCCCAGCGACCACTTGCTCGGCCGAAAAGTGCCGCAATAGAAGCGAACTGAGTCACTGACGAATGTCCGCACCGAGGTCCAAGTCGCTTTCGCTGACGCTGGTGGCGGTGGCCTACGTGGTCGCCGTGGGGATCGCCGGTGCCTGGCTGGCGTGGGCTCCGAGCACCGGGCGGCTGTGGCTGGACACGTTGGTCGCCGATGTGCTGGCCACCGTCGTGGTGTTCGCGTTCAGTCGCGCATACCGCAACTCGAGCTTCTACGACGCGTACTGGAGCGTCGTCCCGCCCCTGCTGACCTTCTACTGGTGGAGTCAGGCCGGGCCCGGCGTCGACCAGGTGCGGTGCTGGCTCGTCGCGACGGTGGTGCTGGTCTGGGCGGTGCGCCTGACCGCAAACTGGGTCTACGGGTTTCCCGGCCTGCACCACGAAGACTGGCGCTACCCGATGTTCCGCGAGCGCGCGGGGCGCTGGGCGTTCGTCGTCGACCTGGTCGCCATCCACCTCATCCCCACCGTGCAGGTGTTCGTGGGCATGCTGCCGGTCTATGTCTGCGTCACCCACCCCGGCGGCGACGTCCGGTGGCTCACCGTGGTCGCTTTCGTCGTCGGGCTGGGTGCGGTGGCGATCGAATTGGTCGCCGACGTGCAGATGCACCGCTTCGTCCGGGACCGTCAGCCCGGCGCGGCGATGGACCGTGGGCTGTGGAGCTGGTCGCGGCATCCCAACTACTTCGGGGAGCTCAGCTTCTGGTTCGCCCTGGCGCTGTTCGGCGTGGCGGCGTCGCCGTCGGACGCGTGGTGGCTGTTCGCGGGCGCGCTGGCGATGCTGGGCATGTTCCTGGGCGCCAGCATCCCGATGATGGAGAAGCGCAGCCTGGCGCGTCGCCCCGACTACCAGGCTGTCATCGACCGGGTGCCGCGCCTGGTTCCCCGGCCGCCTCGCAAGATAGCGACATGAACCGCAAACGCGTCGTCATCGCGGGACTGGGAGACGCTGGGATCCTGACCGCGATCCGCCTGGCCAAGCACGCCGACGTCGTCGGCATCTCGGTCAAGCCCGGGCTGGTGAGCGGCCAGGAACTCGGTGTGCGGCTGTCCCGCCCCGACGACTGGGCCCGCGACTACTGGATTCCGTTCGAGCGGTTCCGCGGGCTGGACCGGGTGCGGGTCGTGCAGGCCACGCTGACGGGCGTTGATCTCGCGGCCCGGACCGTCCACGGCCGGCGCGCCGACGGCACGCCCGTCGCCGAGGAGTACGACGCGCTGGTCATCTCGACCGGTGTCACCAACGGATTCTGGCGGCGACCGACGGTACAGTCCGCCGACGACGTCGACGCCGACCTGCGTGCCGCACACGACCGGGTCGCCACCGCCGGATCAGTGATCGTCGTCGGCGGCGGCGCGGCCGCGGTCAGCAGCGCCGCCAACATCGCCAGCACCTGGCCGCACAAGCGCGTGGACCTGTACTTCCCCGGCCAGCGGGCGCTGGTCGAATATCACCCGGGAATCTGGAAACGCATCGAAACCCGGCTGACGGACCTGGGCGTGGGGCTGCATCCCGGCCACCGCGCCGTGGTGTCGGATGACTCCGACGAGCTCACCAGCGCACCGGTCAGCTGGAGCACCGGGCAGCCTCCGGCCTCCGCCGACGCGGTGTTGTGGGCGATTGGTCGGGTACGGCCGAACACCGGCTGGCTGCCGCCGGAGCTGCTGGATGACCACGGATTCGTGCGCGTGACCCCGCAGTTGCGGGTGCCGGGTCACTCGGGTGTCTTCGCGGTCGGGGACATCGCCGCCACTGATCCCCTCCGCAGTTCCGCCCGTAATCGCGGGGATGCGTTGGTGGCAGCGAACATTCGCGCCGAATTCGACGGCCGCAAGCTGCGCACATTCCAGACGCCGGGGCGGCGCTGGGGGTCGCTGCTCGGCATCCAGCCCAACGGGCTGGAGGTGTTCTTACCCACCGGCCAGGCGTTCCGGTTTCCGTCCTGGGCCGTCGACCGCGTGGTGATGCCGCTGATCGTGCGCTGGGGCATGTACCGCGGAGTGCGCGCCAGGGGGTTTCGCCCTGAGGCGATGCTCGGCGGGCGGTCCCAGCTGTAACTGTTCTCGGTCGGGGCAGGCGTGTGCAGCTTTGCCCGCCTTCGCGCCCCGCCGCGCCGAGAGTCCCCAAATTCACGGCCCCACCTGCCATTTCACGCAAATTTGAGCGCCCTCGTGGGCAAGCGGCGGGCCGGTCCGCCGCGAGCGTGCACAAAATGCCGGTCAGCGCGGCGGGTCGCCGCACATCTGCGCACGCTCGCGGGCACGCGACGGGCCGCGCCGGTTCAAGCGTCAGCCCCCTGGTCCCCCGGGCCGCCGGCGGTGCCGTTGGTGCCGCCCGTCGCCCCGGTACCCGCCAAGCCGGCCCCGCCGCCGAATCCGCCCGGACCACCGTCGCCGGCGGGAAGCGCGCCGTTGCCACCGGTGCCGCCCTTGGGGCCGTTGCCGCCGTTACCGCCCTTGCCGGTGGTGCTGTTTCCGCCCTTGCCGCCGTCGCCGCTGGTGCCACCGGTGCCGCCATCCCCGCCACCGCCGCCGCCGGTCGCGACTCCGCCGACGCCGCCGGTGCCGCCGACTCCGCCGTTACCGCCAGTGCCGCCGGTGCCGCTGTCCGAGTTACCGCCAAGGCCGCCGTTGCCGGCCGTGCCGCCGTGACCGCCGTCGCCGCCCCAGCCGCCGTCGGTGGCAGTGCCGCCCGCGCCCCCGCCGCCGCCGACGCCACCGTTGCCGCCCGTACCGCCGTTGTTGCCCGAGGCACCGGAATTCCCGTTCCCGCCGTTACCGCCCGTACCGCCGAAGCCACCCGCACCGCCGACGCCGCCGTAGGCGCCGCCGATGCCGGCTCCCCCAGCCCCTCCGGTACCGCCCGCGCCCCCCGCATAGCCGTTACCGGCGTTGGGGACCGACGGGCTGCCCGGCCGGCCGTTGTCCCCGGTGCCGCCGTTGCCGCCCGCGCCGCCCGTGCCGCCGAATCCGTTGGTGCCCGCGATCCCGACGCCGGTGCCGGCGCCCGCGGCCCCGCCCTGGCCCGCGCCCCCGCCGGCGCCGCCCGTGCCACCATCACCGCCGGCCTTGCCGAGGCCGGAGCCGGAAGTCCCGGCGCTGCCGACGCCGCCGGTACCGCCGTCGCCGCCGTTGCCGCCCGTCCCTCGGAAGTTGCTGGAATTGGCCGACCCGCCGTCGCCCCCCTGGCCGCCGGTGCCGCCGGCGCCGCCGGCCGCGGTGCCGGTGAATCCCGTCGCGGTTCCTGCGTTACCCCCGGCGCCACCGTCGCCACCCCTGCCGCCGGTACCGGCCATCGTGCCGGTGCCGGAGGTGACCGCCTTGCCGGCGCCGCCGGTGCCGCCGTCGCCGCCCCTGCCGCCCGTCCCGGCCACGCCACCCTGACCACCGTCGCCGCCGTCGCCACCCGTGCCGCCCGCGCCGCCGGTCCCGGTGGTGCTCGCGATGCCGTTCCCGCCGTGGCCACCCTGACCGCCGGTGCCGCCGGCGCCGCTGCCGCCGTTGAGGCCGCCGTTGCCGCCCTGACCGCCTTTTCCGCCCGCGAAGCCGGCGCCACCGTCGCCGATGCCGTCGGAACCGTCGCCGCCCGTACCGCCGGTGCCGCCCTGGCCGCCGGTGCCCTTGGCGCCCGGGTTCCCACCGCTGCCGGCGCCGGCGCCCTTCGCCCCGCCGCCGCCTCCGTCGCCTCCGTCGCCGCCCTTGGCGCCGGTACCGCCGACCTGCCCGGCTACGGAGGTGCCGGTGCCACCCGTGCCGCCCATGCCGCCGTCGCCGCCGGCACCGCCGTTGCCGTTGGTTCCGCCCGCGCCAGCGGCGCCGCCCGCGCCGCCGAGGCCGCCGTCGCCACCGCGGTGACCGATCTCGCCGGCGCCGCCGTTGGCGCCGGGCGCGCCGTTGCCGCCCTTGCCCCCGGTACCGCCGTTGCCCGAATGCCCGGCAACGCCCGCCGTGCCGGCGCCGCTACCGGCCGTCCCCCCGGCGCCCGCGTCCCCGCCCTTGCCGCCGGTGCCACCGCCGCCACCGTCGCCGGTCCCAGCGCTGCCGACGCCGCCGGTGCCGCCGTCGCCACCCTTGCCGCCGTCGCCGTTGCTGCCGCCGGCACCTGCGTCGCCGCCGTTGCCGCCCGTGCCGCCCTTGCCCGCATTGCCGCCGCTGCCGTCGGCGCCGTCGCCGCCTCGGCCGCCGGTGCCGCCGTCGCCGCCGATGCCCGCGTTGCCGCCGGTGCCCGCCGCGCCGGCGCCCGCGCCCGCCGACCCGCCGCCGCCGGCGTTGCCGCCATTGCCACCGTTGCCACCGCTGCTGCCGGTGCCGCCGTTGTTGCCGTTGGCCCCGGTGCCGCCGTTGCCGCCCTGGCCTCCGTCGCCGTTGGTGCCGCCCAGCACGGCGGTACCGCCGCTGCCGCCGTCGCCGCCCACGCCGCCGTTGTGACCATTGCCGCTGGCCGAGTCCACGGTGCCGCCGCCGCCGTTGCCCCCGATGCCGCCGGTCCCGCCCGTGCCCACCTGGCCCGATGCGCCGCCGCCGCTGCTGACACCGCCGAGGCCCGCGGCCCCGCCGGTGCCGCCCCCGCCACCGTTGCCGCCGTCCGAACCCGCGGCCGTGCCGGACCCGCCCGCACCGCCCGTGCCGCCGGCGCCACCGGTTCCCCCGGCCCCGCCGCTGCCCGCGCCGACGCTGCCGCCGCCGGTGCCGCCCTGACCGCCATTGCCGCCCGTCGTGCCCGCGATGCCCGAACCCGCGGCCGCGTCAAAGCCCTGTCCGCCGGCCCCGCCCGTTCCACCGGCGCCGCCGGATCCCGCCGCCTGGCCGGTGCCACCCGTCCCGCCCATGCCGCCGGTGCCGCCACTGCCACCCGACGCGGCGTCGCCGCCCGCCCCGCCCGTGCCGCCGACGCCGCCGGTGCCGATCAGCGAGGGGCCGTTACCGCCGGTGCCGCCGACGCCGCCGGTCTGCCCGGGGCCGCCGACACCGCCGGTGCCGCCCATACCGCCCTGCCCGATCGCCCCGCCGACGCCGCCGTTGCCACCGGCGCCGGCGGCCGAGGTGGAGGTGCCGTTCCCGCCGGTGCCACCGGTGCCGCCGATGCCCAGGAATCCGGCGGCCCCGCCGTTCCCGCCCTTGCCGCCGGCCTGACTCGCAGTGCCGGGCGTGCCGGACCCGCCCGCGCCGCCGTTGCCGAACACCCAGCCGCCGTCGGTTCCGTTCGCGCCGGTATTTGCCGCGCCGTCGGTGCCGTTGCCGAACAGCGGTCGCCCGGTCAACGCCTTCCACGGCGAGAAGATGTCGGCGAGGTTGAAGGCCGCCGCCGCGTCGGCGGCCGCGTAGGAGTGAGCGCCCCCGCGCAGCGCCTGCACGAACTGCTCATGGAATGCCGCGACCTCGGCGCTGACCGTCTGATAGGCCACCGCGTGCTGACCGAAGAACGCCGCGACCGCCGCGGACACCTCGTCGGCGCCGGCGGCGAGGACACGTGTCGTCGAGGACGCCGCCTGCGCGTTGGCCGCGCTCAGCACCGATCCGATGCCGGCTACATCCTGGCTGGCCGCCGCTACCAATTCCGGCGATATCGATACGAACGACATCAGGCGGCTCCCATCACCTCAGCACCGCGCAGTGCTCTCGGCCACCCCCGCAATGGCACATCGTATCCCCGTCCGGACAGCGCGTCCGCGCTTTGCGGTTCTTGCACGCGATTGCCGAGACGCGGCCGAAATCACGAAAAGTTTTGCCTGCGTAAATAACTAGCCCCACATCCCACTCGCGGACGGCACCCGGGTGGGAGTTCACCATACGCGGTGACAACGACCGACGTTGTGCCACAACATGGTTCAGAGCGACGCGCGCGAGGCGATCCCAACCCGTCGCAAGGGCTTCACTACGGCTGTACCAACGGCATCGCGCGTGGGACCATCTGCTGGTGACCGGAGACGACGCGGAAAAGCGTATCGAGGAGCTGGAACGCCAGTTGGCCGAACTCAAGGCCGAACTTCGCGAGGATCACGCCACCCGGCCGGCCGCCAACGACGGCGCCGACGAGAAAGGACGCCGACGCGCCGAGGCCCTGTGGGAAGGCATCCGCACCGGCCAATCCGCCGGACCGGACGGGCCTTCGGCGTCGGAGATCGGGCAGCTGCGTGAGACGCTGAGGAGCGCCGCTGCCGACGCCGGCATGTCGCAGGACCAAATCGACGACGTGTTGAAACACGGTCGCGTGACCATCAGGACGGGGCAGCGCACGTTTAATGCGGGGCCGATGTACCCGCAGTCCGTCGGGCCGCGGGCGGCCTTCTCGATGCCACGGCGAAGGCTCTCCGGCGCGGATCGCGTCGGGGCGGTGATCGGCGTGATCGGCGGATTACTCGGCGTCTGCGTCGGAGGCGCGGCGGCCGTGACGGCCATCTTCCCGTCGACCGCGCTGTGGACGAGCGCGATCGTCTGCCGCAGTCCCTACGAGCTGGTGACCAGCAGCTCCGGGTACAGCTACAAACCCGGCCAGTCCGGAACCAGCGTGACGTTCCAATGCGTCAGCGACGCCGGCTGGTATGAGGTCGATCCATTCGTGATCACCGCGCTGCAGTCCTTGCTCGTCGCCGTCATCGTGGGCGTTGTCGCGCTTGTCGTGGGCTTAATCCGGCGCAGGGCACCGCGCCGTGGATTTTCCTCTCCGGCTGAAATGCGTTTCGACTGAGGCGATCCAGGAAGCGTGCCGCGAGGCGGGCCGGCGGGCCGTCGTAGAGTGGGCCACGACCCCCTCCCATCGTCGGCGACTGCGAGGACCCATGACCGAACGCATCGAGACTCAACGCACCATCCCGGCGCCCGCGGCCGAGATCTTCGCGGTGCTGTGCGACCCGCAAGGTCACGTCGCCATCGATTCGTCGGGAATGCTGCAGGACGCCGACGGCCGTCCGGTGGGCGCGGTCGGCGACACCTTCGTGGTTCACATGGATCGCGACTCGCTCAACGACTTTCCGCAACTGGGCAAGTACGACGTCACCGTCGAGATCACACAGTTCGAACCGGATCGGCTGATCGCGTGGACGGTCCTCGGTCAGATCCGCCCACAGATCGGTCACGTCTACGGCTACCGGCTGGAGCCGGAGGGCGACTCGACCGTGGTCACCTCGTTCTACGACTGGTCGAATATCGATCAGCAGTGGCGGGAAGCCGGCATCTTCCCGGTGATCTCCGAGGGCGCGCTGCGGGCCTCGCTGGGCATCCTCGACCGGACGGTGCGCCGCGGCTATCCGCAGGGATAACCGTTCTCCGGCAAGGTAGTTCACATCCGGTGTCGGGCCGGGATCAGCTACTTGCGGGCCAGCGCGTGCCAGGCCAGGTCGGCGATCGCGGCGCAGTAGTCGTCGTCGATGACGTCGTCGGAGTAGAGCACGCGAACGTAGAGGGGCGCCAGGACGATTTGCACGGCCGCCACCGGGTGCACTCCCCCGCGTAGCTCGCCACGTTCCTTCGCCCGGTCCACGATCGCACGCAGGACACTGAACCGCTCCTGCCAGAACATCATTCGCACACCGGAGTCGTGTCGCGCCCGGCCGTCCATCACCAGAGCCCGCACATAGGTGCGACCGACTTCGGTGTTGATGCGTTCGGCGACGGTGCGGGCCAACGCCAGTAGGTCGCTGCGCAGCGAGCCCGTGTCGGTGACCGTACGCAAAGTCTCGTTGTCGCCCAGGGCGGCATCCACGATCAGGCGCTGACGGTCGCCCCAATAGCGGTAGACCACCGCCGCGTCGAGGTGGTGACGCTCCGCCATCGCCTCGACGCTGAAACGCTCGACACCCCAGCGGGCCAGCTCGTCGAGCACCGCGGGCATCACACGCTCCCGTACCTCCGCGGGAATAGCCTCCAGCGATTCATCGGGTCGCTGAGACGGCTGCATCCGTGTCTCCTTAGCCGAGTAAGAGTCAACCGCGGCGTTTACGCTACTCGGCGCCGTTGATCGATATCAGCCGGGGACGGCGGGCGGCGGAAGGAAACCCGAGTGCGCTATCGAGACGGACACACAGCTACCCGTCGGGCCCTTGTGATCGAGCAGGACACCGGAGCCGGTGGCCACGCCGTCATGGCTGTAGTGCGTGAGCGCGGCCAGCCCGATGTGGGTTCCCTCGGGGAGCCGGCTCAGCGTGAGGGTGTAGTCGGCGTTGATGAACTGCAGGCCATTGGCGCCCCAGTTGGCGAGCGATGCGGTGACGTCGGCGGCCATCGCGGCGCGGGTGAAGGC
The DNA here is from genome assembly GCF_059812195.1 of Mycobacterium sp. NGS68. Lineage (NCBI taxonomy): Bacteria > Bacillati > Actinomycetota > Actinomycetes > Mycobacteriales > Mycobacteriaceae > Mycobacterium > Mycobacterium sp. NGS68. The sequence continues at coordinate 34,496 of NZ_JCALCE010000016.1, forward strand.
GGTGAGCGGGTCGGCGTCGATCAGCGAACGTGTCTCGTGCAGCCAGGTGTACTTCCGTCCCGATGTATCCGACCAGTCGGGATCGGGATTCTGCACCTCGACGCCCCAGCCATAGGTGCGCATGAAGATCGAGGACGGCGGACCCTCCTCGGCCGCCGGCAGCGGCGGCATTTGCACGGGCTGTGACCACACGTCGCCATCCGGCTGCGGCCCGCGGCGCAGAAACAGCGCACTCGCCCGCGCCACGGGTTCGCCGTTCTGGATGAGCTCGGCCTCGACGAGCCGCAGCCTCCGCCGATCGTTGCGCACCCGGGTTTTCACCTCGATCGGTTCCAGGGCGGTCGGCCGCGGCAGGTCCACGGTCAGCCGCGCGGGCTGCAGTTCGGGGTCGTCGACCGCGGCCTCGACCGCCCAGCCCAACAGGCCGCCGACGACGTGCCCGCTCATGCTCGGCCCCCAACCCCCGCGGGCGATTGCGTTTGGCACATAGCGGTTTCCGTCCCGCACGAAGTACGGCATCGGTGGCGCGGAGCGCTCCTGGATCGCCTGTGCGAGGTCTGGCCCGGTCACCGTATGCCCATCACGCGGTCGCGGGCGGGCGCGGGCAGGGCAGGCATCATGGGCGGTCTCCTTTTGGGTGGTCAACAGTTGACGTTACAGTTCATCTTCTGGTCGCGTCCGGTCGCCCGTTCGGCTCGCGCTCGGCTGCGCATTTTCAAATGAAGTGGCTGCGGCCGTCCCGTAGCATGAAGAGCTGCCGTCATAGCCCGATCTGGCGCGAGGAGTTGAGACGTTTGGCTGAGCGAGTCGCGGACGAATTGGACCGCCGTGACCACATTCTCGACGCCGCCAATCAGTGCTTCACGCAGTTGGGTATCGAGCGGACCAGCGTGCAGGATGTGGCGCGGATGGCAAAAATCTCGCGCGGCACCGTGTATCGGTATTTCGGCGACCGTGATGTGCTGATCGAGGCCGCGATCGAGCATGGCGCCCAACGGTTCTACCGCGAGGTGGCCGCGGCGATGGCCACCAGATCCACCTTGGCCGAACAACTCGGCGCGATGGCCGAGACGAACGCCAAGATCCTGCTCGACCACCGCACCCGCAACCGGCTGATGGCCGACGACGCAGAGCTCATGCGCCACATCATCTCTGACGGCGACACCGCGGTGCGGCGCACGACGGAGTTTCTCAAACCCTACGTGCGCGACGCGCAAAAGCGCGGCGAGGTGGGCGGTGCCGTCGACATCACCGCCGCCAGTGAATGGCTGGCCCGCATCATTTATTCCTTCGCCACCGTCAATCGGGGCCTCAGTTTCGACATGGCCAGGCCGGAGACGGTCCGTCAGTACGTGGAGAAGTTCGCCGTCAACGGACTGCGCTGACCCAGCGCCGAGCGCAGCCTCACATCGCCGTCCGGTTGTCATGCCCCATCGCGGCCGGATCGACCGCGAAGTCGCGCACCATGGCCTGGACGGTGTACGACGCCGCCAGCCTGCCGTCACGGGTGAAGACGCGACCGTCGCCTTGCACGAGCCCGCGTCCCGCCCAGAAGGCCCGGTTGGCGTACAGCAACCAGTCGGTGATGTCGGCGTCGTCGTGAAAGGCTATGGTGGCCTTCATGATTCCCGTGGACAGGCTGACGTGGGCGTCGGCCTCGCCCAGGCCGGGGTGCGGCCGCATCCCGGCGGCGATCGTCCAGTGCGTCGTCGACTGGGCCAGCAGCGCTGCCCGCAGGTAGGGCTCGCCCGGATCGTCCCGGAACCGCACCCAAACGTCGATCGACGGTGGCCCCACCCGGTCCGGGTCCGGGTCATAGGCGCCGTCGACCACCCGGATCTCGCGACCCGTCATCCCGAAGCCCGAAAACGGCTCCGCCGCCTCGGGACCCGCTACCTCGGGCAGGGCCTCGGTGGCGCGCATGACATCCGCGGCCCCCGTGTCCGCAAGAAGAATGCCGGCGCTGCGCAGCACGCCGTCCTGACTGATCCGCACGTTCGCCGACGAGAACGTCTTGCCCCGGCGCAGCACGTCGACGTCCAGGTCCACGGGCGCATCGAAGGACGCCGCCTTGACGAAGATCATCGAGGCCGACGTGACCCGCTGGCCCACCAGTGTTTTCGAAGCCGCGACGACCGCCGCGCCCAGCAGTTGGCCCCCCTCCACAACATTGCGTTGGGTCGGACCGTGTGCCGGGCCGACGAAGCGGCCGTCGGCCGTCGGCTCGACATCGATGAGCCTGCACAATTCGTCGGCGTCTCCCCAGAGCGGAAAGCTGGCAGCGACTTTGGAGCCGTCGGGCCAATCGTCGACGACGACCACGCGCAGCACGGCGTCGTCGAACGACACGTATCCGGCGATCGCGACGGCCTCGGGAAACGGGGTTCGATAGGTCCAGGCGACGTTCTCGGCGGTGGGTTGCGCGCCCGCCACGCTCCAATAGTTCGCGCGGCCTTTGAAGGCGCACACGGTGGTGTGGTCCGACGGCACGAAGAGGTCCCAGCGCACGTCGGCCTCGGGGAAGTACAGGCGATCCTGGTGGTCGGTCTCGGAGACCACCAGGCAGCTATCACTCTCGGCGAGCACCGCTTCGCCCAGCCACACCTGGGCCGCACGTGGGCACCCGGTCGCCTGAATGCGGCACACCGGATGCTCCGGCGATGCCGACTCGACTTGTGTTGTCATCGTTGACCTTTCGTCGGTGTCCCCACAGCCCGTCCGCCGGTCTCGCTATTCGCGTCACGCCCCATGCCCACCCCGCGCGATGCCAAGCTGTAGGAGACACCATACAGCCACATGTGCGTACATTTGCGCAGGTGGGCGCGTACTTACGGCCCGGTCAACCCCCGGTCGCGTCGCGCACCGCGTCGACAACCGCGGCGAGGCCTCGCTCCCGATCGCCGGCGGGCCCCGGCCAATGCATCAGCCTCAGATCGGTGACCCCCGCCGCCGCCAGCGACGCGGCGTCAGCGGCGGCCGCAGCCAGATCGGGTCCGCCATCCGCGCCGGCTTTCACCCGAAGGGTGCCGGCGACGCCGAACCCGTGCGGGTCGCCACCGGCGTCTTCGACCGCCGCGCGCATCCGGGCGATCCCGGCGCCGACGTCGCGCGCGTCCTCGCCCCAGGGAATCCAACCCGCCCCGAACCGGGCCAGCCGTCGCGAAACCGCCCGGTTCACCGTCCCACTCACCCAGATCGGCACGCCGCCCGGCTGCACGGGCTTGGGCATCTGGTGGATCCGCTCGAAGCTCAGCCGGGGCGAGCGGTAGGACACCTCGTTCTCCTGCCAAAGCCGCCGGCACACCTCGAGCGTCTGGTCCAGAATGGCTCCGCGACTGTCGAAGTCGACTCCGGCGGCCTCGTATTCCTCCCGCTGCCAGCCGACGCCGACGCCGACGTCGACGCGGCCACCGGACAGGACATCCATGGTGGCAAGGGTTTTCGCCAGAACCGCGGCGGGGCGCAGCGCGGCCAGCAGGATGTTGGTGCCCAACCGGATGCGTTCGGTCCGCGCCGCCAGATAGGTCAGCGTCGTGAGCGGCTCCAGCCAGTGACCGTCGGGCCCGGTGGGCTGACGGCCGCCTTTCGTCCCGCCCGCCTTCGGGTCGGCGTAGGCCTGCATATTCATCCCGAAGGCGATGTGCTCCGACACCAGCAACCGATCGAAACCGCGGCGCTCCAGCAGCTGTGCCCATTCGGTGAGGTGATCCCAGTCGGCCGGCGCCTCAGCCGCGAAGGAGGGAATGGCCATCGAGAGCTGCATCGACGTCACCGGCTCCTTTCACTGCGGTCGGTGATCGACCATACCGTCCGGCCGCCCTTCCCGAAGACAGCTAAACAGCCCATGTATTAGTGTTCAATGTCTATGACGACGGATCTGCGCTGGGATCCCTTCGACCACACGCTGCACGTGGACCCCTACGCGACCTGGAAGCGGCTGCGTGACGAGGAGCCGACCTACTACAACGCGGAGTATGACTTCTACGCGCTGAGCAGGTTCGCCGACGTGCTGGAGGCGTCCCTGGACACCGAGACGTTCTCCTCGCAGCACGGCATCACGCTGGACGCCATCACCGACGAGCCCTGGCCTTCGCCCAAGGCGATGATCATGATGGATCCGCCCGACCACACCGCCCTACGAAAGATGGTCAACCGCACCTTTTTCCGAACGCAGATTGCCGAGCTCGAGGAACGCGTCCGTGCGTTGTGCCGCGGCTACCTGGACGCGTTCGTCGGATCCGGCGGCTTCGACTATGTGCGCGATTTCTCGATGAAGCTGCCCGTCATGGTGATCAGTTCGCTGCTGGGCTTCCCGGAGCGCGACCACGACAATCTGCGGGAATGGTCGGACGCGCAGATACACCGCGACGAGGGCGCGCCGCAGCTCGGTGAGGATGGCCAGCAAGCCCAGATCAACCTGCTGGGCTATTACGCCGACCAGATCCGGCTGCGCCGGATGACACCGACCGACGACATCGTCGGTAGCCTGATGACCGCCGATCTGGTGCAGCCGGACCGCGCGACCCGTCGGCTCGACGATGCGGAGGTGTTGATGTTCATCGCGATGATCAACGTCGCCGGCAACGAGACGGTGGCGCGGCTGCTGGGCTGGGCGGCGCTGACGCTGTCCCGCCACCCCGATCAGCGCGCCAAGCTGGTCGATAACCCCGCGCTGATCGGTGGCGCCGTCGAAGAGTTGCTCCGTTACGAGGCGCCGTCGCCCGTGCAGGGCCGCTACGCCACGCGGGAGGCGATCCGCCACGGCACGCGCATCCCCGCCGGCTCGCGGGTGGCGCTGCTCACCGGATCGGCGGGCCGCGACGAGCGGCAGTACGAGAACCCGGACGCCTTCGACGTCGAGCGGACCGGAATCCGCCACGTGAGCTTCGGCCACGGATCGCACTTCTGCCTCGGCGCGGCGCTGGCGCGCCTGGAAGCCCGGGTAGCGCTCGAAGAGACGCTCGCGCGCTTCCCGGCGTGGGGGGTCGACGACGACGCGGTGACCTATGTGCACACGAACTCGGTGCGCGGCCCGGCCAGCGTGCCGATCCGGTTCTGACCCGGTGGCCCGCCGGTTCCGCGAAGTCGTGAAGGCGTTACGCCGGCTTCGTCGGCGGCAGTACCCGCTGGAGTGGGCCGGCCGGGCGCTGCTGGTGTCGGGTGCCGTCGTGCCAACCGCGGTCGGCGCCGCACTGATCGCGGTGCTGACGTTCTGGGCGCTGCCGACCGGCGCCGCCCTCAGCGAACGTCACGTGCTGGTGCTCAACGCCGTCGCGTCCGCGGTGTACGGAGCCATCGCCCTGCCCACCGGCGCCGTCTGGGGCTATTTCTGGTTGACTTCCACCCCCGGCGCCGACGAGCGGGCCGCGCGGCGGGCACTGTTGACCGCGCCGACTCGAATGGCTGTCATCCAGGGCACGGTGTGGATCGCGGCGATGGTCATGCTCGTGCTCATCAACATCCGCACGCCTTGGCTGGCAACGACATTGGGCATCAGCCTCTTCCTGGGGGCGGCGGTTACGACGACGATCTCGTACTGGCTGTGCGCGCGCGCCCTGCGCCCCGCCGTTGCCGAATTGCTGACCAGAGACCCGCCGACACGACCGCGGCGGCCCGGGCTGCGGCTGCGTTCGGTCGCAGCGTGGGTGGTCGGGACCGGGGCGCCGATGCTGGCGTTGATGCTGGTCGCCGCAAGCGCCCTGGTGGTCGACTATCCGGGGCATCGCCTGGCCGTGGTGGTCTTGGGCCTCGGAGCCTGCACGATCGTCAGCGGGCTCGTGATCGCCGCATTCACCGCGGCCACCACCGCCGACCCCATCGACGAAGTCAGGCGCGGCATGCAACACATCCAGCGCGGCGACTTCGACGTATCGGTGCCGGTGTTCGACGCCTCCGAACTCGGGCTGCTGCAGGCGGGATTCAACGTCATGGCCGGTGGGCTGCGCGAGCGCGAACGCCTGCGCGACCTGTTCGGCCGGCACGTCGGGCGCGACGTTGCGCGCCTGGCCGAGGAAACCGCGTCCGGCGACAACGTCCCGGTCGAAATGGGCGGCGCCAACCGCGAAGTCGCCGTGCTGTTCGTGGATCTGATCGGCTCGACACGACTCGCCAACGTCCTGGAGCCGCAAGAACTGGTGGCGCTGCTCAACGAATTCTTCGCGGTGGTGGTCAGCGTCGTCGAGCACCATCGAGGTCTGGTCAACAAATTCGAGGGCGACGCCGTGCTGGCGATCTTCGGCGCTCCGAACCACGATCCCGACAGCGCCACCCACGCATTGGCGACGGCGCGCGAACTCGGCAGTCGGCTCAACCCGCCGGGTGAGGAGATCAGGGCGGGCATCGGGGTATCGGCCGGTATCGCCGTGGCGGGCAATATGGGCGATCCCAACCGCTACGAGTACACCGTGATCGGCGACCCGGTCAACGAGGCGGCGCGGCTGACCGAGTTCGCCAAGCTGTCCGGCGGTATCGCGGCGTCGGGTGCGGCGCTGAGCCGGGCCGGCGAGGCGGAGCGGCAGCGGTGGCGCGTCGTTGACACCAAAGTGCTGCGCGGCCGCGACAATTCGACCGACATCGCCGTCCCGAAAGTCTGACCTGCTTAGCAGCTGAACACATAGTGTTCTATTGTTCAAGACATGGTGACGACCTCGACCGCCCGGTTCGACGACCCGGCGTTCTACCTCGGGGACCCCAACGCGACGTTTGCGCGGCTGCGTGACACCGACCCGGTGCACTGGTATGACGAGGGCGGGTTCTGGGTGATCACCAAATACGAGGACGTCAAGGCGATCTCGGTGCGGCCCGAGAGGTTCAAATCCGAGCGCATCGGGATCCTGATGGATCTGATCGCACACCGGGATAACCGCGACCCACAGGGCTACGGCGCCCGGGGCATCATGTTCATGGATCCTCCCGAGCACCGCGCGCACCGCAAGGTAGTCGGCGTGCGCTTCACCCCGGCCGCGGTCGCCGCGATGGAGGCGCGGGTGCGCGCGGTCGTCAACGATGCCCTCGACGAGCTGCCCGACGGTGAATTCGACTGGATCCAGCGGATAGCCGAACCCATCCCCGTGTATGTGTTCGCTTACCTGCTCGGCGTGCCCGAGTCGGACTGGCCCGAGGTCGCGAGTTGGGCGACCACCATCGCCAACGTGGGCAGCGGGCTTGCGACCGACGACGACATGGCGCTGATCTTCGACCAGATCGGCCCGTATCTCTTAGGCCTGACCGCCGAACGAAAAGCGCAGCCGAAGGACGATCTGCTCACCCTGTTGACAGAGGTCACCATCCGCGGCGAGCCGTTCGACGACGCCCAGGTGATGATCTACGCGCTGACCCTGCTGGCGGCGGGCAGCGAAACGACCCAGAGCTTGATCGCCGGGATCGCGGATTGCCTTGACGCGCAACCGGACCAGGCCGAGCGGTTGTTCGCCGACCCAAGCCTCGGCGGCAACGCCGTCGAGGAGGTGCTGCGGTACTGGACGCCGGTCATGAGCATGGCCCGTCAGGCCGCCCACGACGCGGAACTGCGCGGCGCCACCATCAAGGAGGGCGACGGTGTGCTGCTGGCCTACGCCTCGGCCAACCGCGACGAGGAGCACTGGGGAACGACGGCCGAGCGGTTCGACATCACCCGCCCCGACGCGGCGTCGCACCTGGGATTCGGCGTGGGCGAGCACTTCTGCATGGGCGCCGCGCTGGCCCGGCGGGAGGCACGCTTGCTGGTCGAGGAAATCACCAAACGCGCCAAGGGACTTCGCGTGGTCGGTCCGCGGGTGCCTAGGCCGTCGGCGCTGGTGCACACACACGACCGCCTGCCCGTCGTGCTCGAGTATCGCTGAGCGACCGCGGCTTTCAGCGCACGCTGATCTCCAGGCGGCTGAGTCGGCGCACCAGAATGCTGGGCAACCACTCGCCGACGTCGGTTGCCGCGATCTCGGTGGTGCGTTGCAGCAGCGTGCGCAGCACGATCTGGGCCTCCAGTCGGGCCAGTGCCGCCCCGACGCAGAAATGCACGCCCTTGCCGAACGCGACGTGGGTCTTGCCGCTGCTGCGGTCCAGGCGAAACTCGTTGGGCGCCTCGAAGTGTGCGGGATCGCGGTTTGCGGCTCCCCACATCAGCAGCAGATGCGAGTCGGCGGGCACCTCTACCCCGCCCAAGGTGGTGTCTCGCCAGACGTGCCGGTAGTGGCCGCGGAACGGGGGTTCGAAGCGCAGCGTCTCTTCGATGAAGCCGTTCAACAGTTCTGGATCTTCCCGCACCTGCCGCTGAATGTCGGGACGCTCGGTGAGGATCCATGCGGCACTGCCCAACAGCGAGGCCGTCGACTCGCCGGCGGCGCTGAACAGCGTGAGCATGATTCCCATCGCCACGACCTGGTCCACCTCGCCCGACGCGAAGCGTGCGGCCATGTCCGGTATCAGTCCGGGCTCATCTGTCTCACTTGCCTTTTCGAAATGCTTCATGACATAGGTGGACAGTTCGAATGCCGCGGCTCCAGCCTCCGCAAGTTGCGCCTCGGTGACGATGCCGTCGAGCAGCGTGGTGGTGGCATAGCCGAGCCGAATCAGGTCGTCGACGTCGGTATCGGGTAGCCCCAGCAGCTTCGCGACCACCATCATGGGCAGTCGGTTCGCCATGGCGCTCATCCACTCGATGCGGCCGTCCCGCAGGTTCTCGGCCCACAGGCGCTCGGCGGTGTGGGTGGCGAACTCCTCGATAATCCGGACGCGCCGGGCGGACAGGTGCGGAAGCAGAATCTTGCGATGTGCTGCGTGCGTCGGGTCGTCGGCGGTGGCCAACGCGTGGTAAGGACTGCCCGCCTCCATCATGGGAAATGGCCTGACGCTGCCATCCTCGTGATAAACCATGGTCGCCGTGAGGTTCGACGAGAAATCCCCCACCCGACTGACCGCGTCGATCAGCGCGTCCCAACCACACACGGCATAGAACTCCGAGTCGCCAATGCGGTGCACCGGTGACTGGGCATGCATCCGGTCATACAGCGCGGGCGGATCCTGCAGGGCCTCGGCACCGAAGAAGTGGGCTGGATCGGCCAAGACCGTCATGAGATCAGGCTGAATGTGGCGGCCGCCAGGCGTCAATACGGCCTCGCAAAGTTGATAAGCACCGTGCCGCGGGCGGGTGGGTCCCCGAAACCAGCTGTAGGGCACCATCAGCGGATTAGGCTGAGGAAAATTACAGGAAATTCTCACCCTGCGAGAAATATTTCGACCGACCGCACCACGAAGGGACAGCACGGATGCCACGCGACGATTGGCTGGTGGGCCGCGATCGGAACAGCGCAGCCGCCGAGCGGATCTATGCCGCCGCGACCGAACTCATTTCCCGCGTCGGATACGACGCGTTCACCATCGAGGCGCTCGCCGCGATGGTCCACTGCTCGCCGGCGACCATCTATCGCCGGGTCGGCGGCAAATCAGCCATCCGCGACTCCGTCGTGGCCCTGCAGGCGACGCGCATCCTCGAGTCCGTCAGGGATGCCATCAACGATCTGAGTGGCCCGGAGCGGGTGGTCACCGCGACCGTCGTCGCGCTGCAACGCATGCATGCCGACCCGCTGGCCGCGCTCATGCGGTCATTGCCTTCGACTACCGCAAACGAATGGCTGACCGCATCACCCGTCGTCGCAGCCTTTGCCGCCGAAATGCTCGGGCTCGACGACCCCGACCCGCTGGCGGCGCAATGGCTCATCCACGTTTTCCTGTCGCTCTGGTGCTGGCCACTGAAGGATCCCGCGGCCGAGCGTGCCATGGTCGAGCGCTTCCTCGGGGCGTCCTATCGAGGTGGCGGTTGAATGACCCGGATCGCCGGGCACGGGGTCGCGAATCACCGATGTGCCGCGAAGCGGCAGCCGACCCCGTGACCGGCGAAGTCCGTCACAGGATGTAGAGCATTTCCTGGTAGGTGGGCAGCGGCCACAGGTCGTCGGCCACAACGCTTTCCAGCATATCGACGGCACTGCGCACCGTCTCCATCGCCGGCAGCAGCGCCTGCTGCGCGTGCGTGGCCTCGTCCAGCGCCGAGTCCGCCGAATGGTCGGACAGCGCCGACTTCAGCGTCGCCAGCGCCGCGGAAAGATCGGCCAGCGGCGCCGAAACCGCTTCCAGCGCAGCCAGACTCGGCTCTACCCCGGCCGCCTTCAGGGCGGCGACGTTCTGCGCGAGCTCCGTCTGGTAGCGCACCGCGGCCGGCAGGATGACCGTCGTGCCGAGCTCCAGCGCCAGCTTCGCCTCCACCGCGATGGTCAGCGCGTACTGCTCCAGACGGACCTCGTAGCGGCTGTGCAGCTCGCGTTCGTTGAACACCCCGTATTTCTCGAAAACCTCGACGGCTTCCGGCTTGATCAGCTCAGGGATGGCGTCCAGCGACGTCTTGAGGTTCGGCAGTCCGCGCTCGGCGGCCTCGATCTGCCAGTTCTCCGAGTAGCCGTCGCCGTTGAACACCACCGCGCCGTGTTCGGTGATGACCTCGGTGAGCAGCTTCTGCACCGCCTTGTCGAAGTCCTCGCCGTCCGCGACCGCCTTCTCCAGGACCGTGGCCATGTAGTCGAACGAGTCCGCCATGATCGTGTTCAGCACGATCATCGGCACCGCGACGGTCTGCCCGGAGCCCGGCGCCCGGAACTCGAACCGGTTGCCGGTGAACGCGAACGGACTGGTGCGGTTGCGGTCGCCGGCGTCCGTCGGCAGCGGGGGCAGCGTGTCGACGCCGATGATCATCGTGCCCTTGCCCTTTGACGACGTGGCGGCGCCCTTGGCGATCTGCTCGAAAACGTCGGCGAGCTGCTCGCCGAGGAAGATCGAGATGATCGCCGGCGGAGCCTCGTTGGCGCCGAGCCGGTGGTCGTTGGTGGCCGATGCGACCGAGACCCGAAGCAGCCCGGCGAACTTGTGCACGGCGCGGATCACCGCGGCGCAGAACACCAGGAACTGGGCGTTCTCGTGGGGGGTGTCGCCCGGGACCAGCAGCGAGCCCAACTCGGAGTTGCCGACCGAGAAGTTGACGTGCTTGCCCGACCCGTTGACCCCGGCGAACGGCTTCTCGTGGAACAGGCATTCCATGCCGTGCTTCTTGGCGATCGTCTTGAAGATCGTCATCAGCAACTGCTGGTGGTCGGAGGCGATGTTGGCCCGTTCGAACATCGGCGCGACCTCGAACTGGCCGGGCGCCACCTCGTTGTGCCTGGTCTTGGCGGGGATGCCGAGCTTGAACAGCTCCCGCTCGGTGTCCATCATGAAGCCCAGCACCCGCTCGGGCACGGCACCGAAGTAGTGGTCGTCGAACTCCTGGCCCTTGGGCGGCTTCGCGCCGAACACCGTGCGCCCGGCGTTGACCAGGTCCGGGCGCGCCAGGAAGAAGTGGCGATCGACCAGGAAGTACTCCTGCTCCGGCCCGCAGAACGACACGACCTTGTCAAGTTCCTTGTGCCCGAACAATGTCAGGATGCGCTCGGCGTGCACGCCCATCGCCTGTTGGCTGCGCAGCAGCGGCGTCTTGTAGTCCAGTGCCTCGCCCGTCATCGAGACGAAGACGGTTGGGATGCACAGGGTGTTGCCGTTCGGGTTCTCCAGGATATAGGCCGGGCTGGTGACGTCCCAGCCCGTGTAGCCGCGCGCCTCGAAGGTGCTGCGCAGCCCACCCGACGGGAAGCTGGACGCGTCGGGCTCGCCCTGGATCAGCGTCTTGCCGGCGAATTCGGCCAGCGTCTGCCCGTCGGACACGGGCTCGAGGAAGCTGTCGTGCTTCTCCGCAGTGAGGCCGGTCATCGGGTAGAACACGTGCGCGTAGTGGGTGGCTCCGCGTTCCAGCGCCCAGTCCTTCATGGCCACCGCGACGGTGTCCGCCACGGCGGGATCCAGCTTGGCGCCCTTCTCGATGGTGGCCACGATCGACTTGAACACGGATTTGGGCAGCCGCGCCTGCATCTCGGCCTTGGTGAAGACGTTGGAGCCGAAGACCTCCCCTGGCGCTTCACCCGCCACGAAACTGATGGCTGGGGGGACGTATGCCTCGACGTTGTTGATCGCCTGCAGGCGCACCGCGTTTCCGCTCAATGGGGTTCCTATCGCTGAGGGGGTCCGGAGGTTTTCCTCGACGGAAGTGGACCGCCTCACAGTAAGGAGGTTGCATGCCGATCTTGTTACGCCTGCGTCAACATTGCGACCGCGCGTCTGCGCTGGGTCGTGCGCTGGCTTCACGCTGAGTGCATGCTCGGTGGAAGCGCCCGCGCTTGGCGAGGAGTAGCTGGACGGATAGTCCGGGCGACAGGCTGTCGCTACGAGGCGGGCCGAAGGCCATATGTCGACTTTTTTGTGGCGCATGGGGCTCGTGAGACCAACGCGGGTGCCGTGGCGAGAGCCCCCAAATGCACAGTCATACCGGCCATTTCGGGCAACTGGGGGTGCTGCGGCCGGCAAGCGGCGACCCAGTCACCGCGGCTTCCGCTGGCACGCGTGGTGCTCGCGCCGAACGTGAAACTCCTGCGCAGCGCAGTGGATGATGCCCACAGCGGGGCGAAACCATTTGCCAGATGCGCAGGTGACTAATCGCCGATCCGCGTGAACTTCACGTCGACGTCGGTGCTTCCGCACCCGGGCGCGCCCGTGATCTCTTCGTGGCCGTGCCCGCTGATCAGCGTCACCGGATCCTGCGGCGGTTGCGGCAGGTCGAACGGTACGAGGAAGTGCACGTGCGACATGCCGCCCCTCGCGCACTGCGCGTCGAACTCGCGGTCGTAGACCCATTTCCCGTCGGCGAACACCATCAACATGACGGCGGTCGGCGGACTGTGGAAGATGGTCAGACACCGGTCCCCGGCCCGCAGGCAGTCCGTGTGCGCGACGTAGTCGTTCTGCTCCCGGAACCCATTGGGCTGCCGGCTGGATTGGTGGTAGCGGCCGCGCAGCGCCTCGGCGGGCGAGACGACCCGGGCCGGCAGGGTGGCCGGGTCGGGGATGCTGGTGAGGTCCGCGTCGCCGGTGCGGGTGAACGTCACGGTGCGCTTGTTGGCGCAGCCCGCCGTCATCCGCTGGGTGGCTTCGCCGACGAAGGTGCCGTCGGGCCGTGGTTGCAGTGTGATCGTTTCCCACACCTCGCCGTCGCGGGCGCCGCAGTTGGTGGTGCCGACGCTGACGGCCAGCCAGTTGCCCCCGACCTGATCGAAAACTATCGACTGCACCTGCATGGTGTCCCCCGTCAGGCGTGAGGCGGTCGCCAGGCAACCGGCCGCGCCGCACGCCGAGCGGACGGCCCAGGTCTCGCCCGTCGGCGGCGCTCCCTGGGCGGGTTTGCCTTCGGTGTCGCTGACCCGGCCGAATTCCACGCGGTAGACGCCGGTGAACGGTCCCGTGTTGGGTGGGGGCGCGGGCGGCGCGGTGCTGCTGTTGGGTTCGGTGGTGTTGGCCAGGTTGTGCTGCTGGGTCAGTTTCGTGGTCGCGAAGACGCCGCCGGCGATGAGCACCGCCGCGGCCGCGAGCACGCCCACGAGACGCCGCCCCTTGCGCGCCTTCGGCGCCGGGAACAGCGGCGCGGTGGGCGCCGCCACCGCGAGGCGGGGATTGGTGTCCTTTATGCCGAAAGGCAGCTCGCCGGCGTAGGCGGCATCTGGAGTGAGGTGCCGGCACAGCTGCTCGGCGAACTCCCGGCAACTCCCGAACCGACGGGAACGGTCTTTGGCCATCGCCGTGGCAAACACAGCGTCCAGCGCGGCCAACTCGGGCCGATAAGCGCCGATCGACGGCACCGGTGCGCCGACGTGCTGGCTGATCACCACCGCCGGATTGGAGTTGTCGTACGGAGGTCCACCGGTCAACAGGTGAAATGCGGTGCACGCCAGCGCATACTGGTCGGCTCGCCCGTCGATCGCCTCGCCCCTGAGCTGCTCGGGCGGGGCGTAGAACACCGTGCCGACCGTCATGTTGGTTACGGTCAGGCCAGCGGCGTCGTCGATGCGCCGCGCGATGCCGAAGTCGGCGAGGTAAACGCGGCGGCCCTGCCGGTCGGGTTCGGTCAGCAAGATGTTGGCCGGCTTGACGTCCCGGTGCAGCAGGCCCCGGAAGTGCGCATAGTCCAGCGCCGAGGCCACCGCGGTGATGATCGGCGCGACTTCGCTCAGCGGCATCCCGCCCGGGTACTGGTCGCGAAGCAGCCGCGCCGCATCCGTGCCGGCTACGTAGTCCATCGAGATCCAGAACAGGCCGTCCGCTTCGCCGCGGTCGTGGATCCCGACGATGTGCGGGTGCGACAGCCCGGCGGCCAATTCGGCCTCTCGGTCGAAGCGTCCGCGAAACTCGGGATCGGCGGTCAGGTCGGCGGGCAACACCTTGAGCGCGTCCTCACGCGGCAGCCGCGGATGCGCGGCCAGATACACGCTGCCCATGCCGCCGGCACCGAGCGCCCGCAGGATGGTGTAGCCGGCGAAGACCTGGCCGGCCTGAAAAGACCTGGCAACACCGTAGATTCCGTCTTGGGAGGTATTGGGCACCGCAAATCCTTTCCCTGGCAGGAAAACTCGTAGCCGGTCAGCGACCGAGCAGCCCGCAGTAGTGACCGACGGGGCAATCGCCCGGCCCGTACACCGCGGCCGTCTCACCGGACCCGGCGCCCGCGCCCAATCCGACGCCCAGGACGCCGGCCGCCAGCAGTGCCCCGGCGATAATCTGCTTCAGGCTGTGGGTGGTGGTGTTCACGAGGCGGGTCCTTTGCGGCGGAGTAGGTGCTTGACGGCCGGTCGCTGTGACCGACAGGACTTACGTTGAGGCACGGCGCTTGTCGCGCGGTCGCGGAATTCATGCGAAATTCTTGCGCCCGCTGCCGCTTTGCCGAATGTCGACTCATGTCACGCCTCAGCGCCGCAGAAACCGTGCGCCAAGCCGACGCTCGCCGAACGTCGGCAATTCGCCCGAAGTCCCGCCCCCGCATACGGTCGCGGCCTACCGTTAGCCACCATGGGGCGCGGTGCTGCTCGAGCTATCACCACTTTGGTCACGACAATCGCGGCGCTGCTCCTCGCGCCGGTGGGTGTCGCCGCCCCGGCCGTCCAACCGGTGGACGGCGCCCCCTGTGACGCGGCCGATCCGGATTCGCAAACGTTTGCCAGGCCACGATCCGGTTCGGCCGAACCCGAGGCGCTGCTGTGTGTCGGCTTCCTGCCTCGGCATTGGCAGCGCATTGACGGGCTGCGGCGGCCCGTGCACAGCTTCTACACGTACGGGCCCACCTCGACGCTGTTCCCCGGGGATGTCAACCTGGGCGACTGGTGGGACGGCGTCGGGGCGACGACGGACTCGATATGCGTTGAGGAACAGATGTTTTCCGACGGCAGGCCGCCCGAGACGCGGTCCAACAACGTCGGGCAGTACTTCGGCTTCAAGGTGTCCCCCGGCATGACCAGCCTGAGCCTGAAAGGCAACTGCCGCTGGCTGATATCGCCGTGCAACGGCAAGTCTGGGCCGTGCACCGCGGGATATCTACCGCCGCTGAGGGCTAACCGCGAGCGCCAGACCGAATTTACGTAGCGCCATCGACCGGCGGTTCCCCGGCAAGTCGGTCAGCTAGATTCCGCACTCACGCCGTGATTCGCGTGGCGTATGACCAAAGGCGTCGACGTGGGCTTATCGTGTCCCCAACCGCCGTCGTCGGGAGGCTTTCACACGTTGATGATCGTCGACCAGTACCTGCGAATTCTGCACTTCGACCGGCGCATGCCGCTCAATGTCGACCTCGGTCCGCTGCACATCCATCTGTACTCGCGGTCCGTGTTCTTCATGTGGATCACGGTGGGGCTGCTGGCGATCGGCGGCATCGCCGTATTCGCCTCGCGCAAGCGGGAGCTGATCCAGCGTTGGAGCAGCTGGATGATGATCGCGCCGGCGGTCGGCATACCGATCTGGTTGGGCCACGGCACCACCGCCGTGCTGGCCGCCGCGCTGGCGGTGGTCGCCGTGGCCGAATACGAGCGCCTGGTGAAGCTGGGCAAGGTCGACTTCGGCCTGTTGCTGGGGCTGGCTGTGCTGTATCCGCTGGCGGCCTGGCTGCGCCCGTCGCTGCTGAGTCTCGCGCCGATCGTCGTCCTCGCCTGCGCGCTGCCGTCGGTGCTCAGCGGTGACGTCGAACATGGCGTCCCGCGGACGGCGTTCACCGCGTTCGGTTCGGTGTGGATCTGCTGGTCGCTGGCGCACCTGGTGGTGTTGTGGTCCAACGCGTACCTGGTGTGCTTCGCGGCGGCCGCCGCCGACGTCGCCGCCTGGTGCGGCGGGAAGGGGTTGCGCAAGTTCGGCTGGGCCCGCCGGCCGCTGTCGCCGCTGAGCCCCAACAAGACGGTCGGCGGGCTGGTGGGTGCGGTCGTCGGGGCGTTTCTGGTGCTGACACTGCTGGGCACGATTTCGGTCGGGCTGCTGATCGCGGTCGGATTCGGCGGCGTGCTGGGCGACCTCGTCGAATCGATGGTCAAGCGGCAGGCGCAGGTCAAGGACGCCGGCTCGTGGCTGCCCGGGTTCGGTGGGCTGCTCGACCGGATCGACTCGCTGCTGCTGGTCCTGCCGCTGGCGTACCTGCTCGGATGAGCATGCACGAGCGTCAATCCCGGGTCTGGTCGGCGATCGCCCAGGTGATGTCCGGGCCGTACGGCCTGCCGCTGGCGTTCCTGTGGGGCTACGCCGAGGCGCTGAGCTGGTTCATCGTCGCCGAGATGGCCCTGTTCCTGTTCGCCGCCGCCGTTCCGCGCCGGGTGATGCCGTTGGCCGGGGCGGTGGTCGCCGGGTCCGTGCTGGGCGTGCTGACCAACGCGTGGCTGACGACTCGCGGAGTGTTGCTGCCCGCACCGCTGACCACCACGCGGATGGCGGCCACCGCCTATGGCCAATTCGCCGAGGGACCCAGCGCGATCATGCACCAGGCCTTGTCGGGCATACCGGTGAAGGTGTATGCCCGCGCCGCCGGCCAGCACGGCGTGGACCTCTGGGCGCTGGCCGGCTGGACGCTGCTGGAGCGCGGCCTGCGGATCTCCACGGTGGGCCTGGTGATCTGGGGGTTGTCCAGCGTGTTCCACCGCTGGCTGCGCCGCTTCTACGGCATCTACCTGATCGGCACCGCGATCATCTTCACCGCCGCGCTGTCGGCCGTGATCGCCGCATGGTCGTAGCGGGACTTACGCGGCCAGGGCGTACCGGTAGGCGGTCTGCGGCAGGCGGTCGCCGCGCAGGGCCATGACCTGTTCGCGCAACTGCTCGGGCGAGACACCGCGGGGGTCGACGGGCTGGCCGATGCGGCACTGCATCGGGGCGGGTGAGATGAAGTTGGCGCCCTTGGGCAGCACGTCGGCGGTGCCGAGCATCGCGACCGGTACGACGGGCACCCCGCAGTCTCGCGCCAACCGCAGTGCGCCGGAGCGGAATTCGCCGATGCTGCCGTCCTTCGAGCGGGTGCCCTCCGGGTAGATGACGACGGTGCGCCCGGCCTTCAGCGCGGGGCGGGCCGCGGCCAGCAACTGCTCGTAGGTGCCGCCGCCGGAGCGCCGCACCGGCAGCACGCCGGCCACCGCGGTCGCGATGAAGCGACGCACCGGCACGTCGAACCAGTAGTCGGCGGCCGCCGCGAACACCGGCTGGGCCCCCGGGGGAAGGGCGGCCAGCAGGGCCGCGGTGTCGGCGTGCGAAGAGTGGTTGGCCACGACGATGCAGCCACCGCGCACCCGCCACTGTCCGGTCACGGTCAGCCCGCCCGAAGCGGCAGCCACCGCGCGCCACATCCAGTGCCGCAGGACGCTCGAGAATCCGGTCATGATGCCAGCACCTCCTGGGTGTCTTGCTGCTTGGCGGCCAGCTCGCGACGGGCGGCCCGCAGCCGCAGCACGGTGGTGATCAGCGAGCCGTTCACCAGTTGCGTGCACATCACCGGCAGGATGACCGGGAACGCCGTCGCCAGCAGTACGAAAAGGCAACGTTCCGTCTTGCCCAGCGGGCCGCCGTTGCGCCGCTGCGCGCCGGCGCCGGCCGCGGCCAGCGACGCGAACGTCGGCAGCGTGGCCGCCAGCGCCGCCGCCATGACCATGAGCACCGGCCACGACAAGAAGTGCAGACCCGGGCCGCGCTGCTGCGCCGCCCACACGGCCAGGCCCGCGAAGGTCAGCAGGTCCGACGCACGGTCACCGACCTCGTTGACGACGAATCCCCATGGCCGGCTCACCCCGCGGGCACGGGCAACCGCGCCGTCCAGGTTGGCGCCGGCCAGCCGCAGCGCCAGGAACAACGCCGCCAGTGGCCACAGGCCCAGCGCGATGGTCACACCGGCCAGCCCGGCAGCCACCACTCCGGCCACGGTGAACACGTCGGGCGAGATCTGGCGGGCCACGGCGGCGTTGAGGATCGGGGTCAGCCGACGGGTGTACCAAGGCTTCAGCGCGTAGAGGCCCAGCCACTTGCGGGGCGCGGGCGGTGAAATCGGGGCGACGGGCACAACCGCGGCGACGGCATTGATCCGGGGCAGCGGGTGGCTGTCGGTCGAGGCGAGGGCGCGGGATCCGGTGGTGTAGCAGGCGCGGTGCGCGCCGGCGGCGGGTGTGCGGGGCCGATGTAGCGTCAGGGCGCTTTCGCGGGTGGCGCTCACGTGGTTTCCTTTCGGTGGCGGGGTCTCTGCGGAGAAGTGGACACCGGCCGGGGAGCTACCGGTCCCAATTTCTCCGGCGGAGAAGCGCTGGGTGTACCAAGATTGGGGCGCCCCGCTTGCCGCATCTTCGTGAAACGCTTGCGGAATCCTTGCGTCCGATCGGGGCATGCAATTCAGCATGCGGGGCGGCGGCGCGCCGCGGATGAGTAGGACTACGCGTCTTGGCCGGTATCGGTCGCCGGCCAGCGGCTGACACCCTCGTTGAACCCGAACCGAGCATGCAGGCGGGCCAGGGGTTTCGGCGCCCACCAGTTGACCCTGCCCAGCACGTGCATGAAGGCCGGCACCAGCGCCATCCGCACCAGCGTGGCGTCGGCCACCACCGCCACCGTCAGCCCGAAGCCGAACAGCCGCATGAACGACACCTGCGCGGCCATCAACGCGGCGAACGAGATCGTCATGATCAGCGCCGCTGCCGTGATAACGCGTCCGGTGTGGGCCACCCCGAGCGCGACGCTCTTGTCGTTGGCGCCCCAGCCGCGGTGCGAGATCAGCCAGTACTCGCGGATCCGCGCCATCAGGAACACCTCGTAGTCCATCGAAAGCCCGAACGCGATGCAAAACAGCAGCACCGGCAGCTCCACCCCCAGCGTGCCGGTCGCCGCCGTGCCCAGCCCGCCCAGATGCCCCTCCTGGAACACCCAGACGAGGGCACCGAACGCCGCGGTCAGCGACAGGACGTTCATCAGCACCGCCTTGACGGGCAGCACCGCGCTGCCGGTCAGAAGGAACACCAGGACCATCGTGATCGCCGCGATGATCGCGAGCACCCACGGCAGCCGCGACGATATTGCGTGCACGCTGTCGCGGTTGGCCTGCGCCGGCCCGGCCAGCTGCATTGGCCTGCCTGCCGGGGTTGCAACTGCGTGCAGCCGGTCGAGCTGGACGGCGGAGGCTTCGGAATAGAGCGGCGCCGTGGTGGTGACGGTCAGGAAGGCGCTGCGGTCTTTGAGCCCGGCCGGTGCCGCCGGCGGCCCGGGCCACGGCCTGCCGTCGGCGAAGGTGGCGCGCGGCGAGGAGACCGATACGACGTCGGGCACCCGCGACAGCGCGGCGGCGTAGGCATCGAGGTCGCCGGGGGTGAGATTCATGGCGTCGGGCAGCACGACGGTGATGTCGGGAGTTCCGTTGCCCGGGAAGTCTGTGCGCAGCTGGTCCCCGACCTGACGGGCCGACGCACTGGTGGGCAGTATCCGGTCGTCGGCGAAGCCCCACTTCACGTCACGAAACGGCGCGCCGAGCAGTAGCAGGAGCGCAGTCACGGCGATGCCGATCGGCACCGCGTGGCGCATCACGAATCTCGTCCACCGGTACCAGAACCACTCATCGACGGGCGTGGGTCGCGGGTCCGCCCGCCGGAGGGCCCGCCGCGTCAGGCGGCGCACGTCCAGCGCGTCGAGCCGTTCGCCCAGCAGCGCGACGGCCGCGGGTGTCACGACGATCGCCGCCGTCGCCGTGAACGCGACGACCACCGCCCCGGCGTAGGCGAACGACTTCAGGAAAAACGGCGGGAACAGCACCAGCGCCGCCATCGACAACGCGACCGTCAACGCCGAGAACAGCACGGTGCGCCCGGCCGTGGCCATCGTGCGGATCAGCGCGGCGTCCCGGGTCTGCCCTTCCGCCAGCTCGTCTCGGAACCGGCTGAGGATCAGCAGCGTGTAGTCCACGGCCAGCGCCATGCCCAGCGCGACGGTCAGGTTCAGGGCGAAGACGGACACGTCGGCGAACAGCGTGATCGCGCGCAGCGACGCCATGGCCCCGAGGATCGAGAAGACGCCGACCGACACCGGCAGCGCCGCCGCCACCAGGCCACCGAAGACCCAGACCAGCAGCAGGAAACTCAGCGGCAGCGCCAGCGACTCCATCAGCAACAGGTCTTGCTGGGTCTGCCCGTTGACCTGCCAGGCGACGGCGGCGTCGCCGCCCGCGCGTACCGTGACGCCGTCGCGGTCGTGGGCGAGTTCGTCGGCGAGGTGTTCGGCGTAGGTCAGTGTGTCGTTCTCGCCGCCGGTGAGGGCGGCGACGATCAGTCCGGTTTTGCCGTCCTTGCTGATGAACTTTGGCGCCGCCTGCGGCGACACCGTCCACGGCGAGGCCACCGACCCGACGTGCGCCGAATGTTGCAGCCGCGCAGCGATATCGGAGCCGACCACGCTCGCGTGCGGTCCGAGCGCCCCGTCGCCGGCGGTGACCGCGAACAGCAGGCTCAGGTCGCCCTGGCCGAACTTCGTCGAGAGCAGGGCCGACGCCTTGGACGATTCGGCGCCTGGATCCAGTCCGCCGCCGGCCGACAGCGACTTGACCACGGGGACGCCGAAGATCGCGGCGCCGACCATCACCAATACGGCGGCCGCGAGGACGCGGCGCGGGGCCGCGATGGCGAGCCGAGCGACTCCCGTCAGCACGTCGCCCCCCGGTGCCGAGCAGACGCAAAAGCCCCCAATTCGAGCCGAATTTGGGTGCTTTTGTGTCTGCTCGGCATGGTTAGTCGACCAGCAGCTCGCGGTAGAGGGGCGTGCTCAGCAGTTCGGTGTGGGTGCCGGCGGCCTGGATCCGGCCGTCGGCGAGCACCAGGATCTGGTCGGCGTGGGCAACGGTGGACAGTCGGTGGGTGACCACGAGCACGCTGCGTCCGCCGCGCGCCCGCAGCAGGTTGGCCATCACGTCGGATTCGTTGGCGCGATCCAGATGCGCGGTGGGTTCGTCCATCAGGATGAGCTGCGAGCGCGACAGGAACGCGCGGGCCAGCGCCAGTCGCTGGCGTTGCCCGCCGGACAGCCCGCGGCCACGCTCGAGCACCGGGGCGTCGAGTTGCCCAGGCAGAGCTTCGATTTCGGCCGCGATGTTCGCCTCGTCGAGGACCCGCCAAAGGTCGGCGTCGACGGCGTCGGGATCGGCGATGAGCAGGTTGTCGCGGATCGTGCCGTTGAGCACCGGCGCATCCTGCTCCAGCAGCCCGAGCCGGCCGCGCAGCTCGCGCAGCGGTATGGCGCGGAAGTCGCAGCCCGCCCAGCGCAGGGCGCCGGCGTCCGGGTCCTGAAACCGGCACAGCAGCGCCAACAGGGTCGACTTTCCGGAGCCCGATGGCCCGACGAGCGCGGTGACCTGATCGGGGACGAGGGTGAAGCAGACGTCCTCCAGCACCGGCTGCGAGCCGTAGCCGAACGAGACATGGTCGAATTCGACCAGCGCCGAGCGGTTTCCGCTGTCCGATGCGCCAGCAACGAAGTTCGGCGGGTCGCCCTCGGGCAGCTCCCGCAGGGTGGTCGTGAGGTGCTGGTACGCGCCGGCGGCGGTGCGCAACCCGTTGAGCGCGGTGATGCCGGCGGTGACGGGAAAGACCGCGTACATGGCGAAGGCGAACAGCGTCACGAACTGGCCGACGGTCAGGCTGCCGTCGGCGACGCGGCGCCCGTCGATGATCATGATCGCCAGGAACGAGCCGGTGACGCCCAGTCGGATGACGGACAGGTCGACGGCGGTGGCCAGCGCGATGCGAACACCGGCCCGGTAGGCGTTGTGCGCGCTGGCGCCAATGGATTTCACTTCGCGCTCTTCGGCGCCGTACAGCTTGACGGTCCGCGCGGCGCCCAGCGCCCGGTCCAGCCCGGACGTGTAGTCGCCGAGCGCGGCCTGGCGGTCCAGCGAGGCGCGTTGGATGCGGGCCAGGAACGGTCCGCCGGCCAGGAACGCGGCCGCCATGACGGCCACCACGACTCCGACCGTGGCGGCGTCGATCGACAACATCAGCGCGCTCGCGCCCAGCAGTGTCAGCGCCCCGAACACCGCGTCACCGAGGGCGCGCGGCATGTCACGCAGCAGGCCGACGTCGCTGGCGCCGCGGGCCAGCAGGTCCCCGGTGCGACCGCGATCCAACAGGTCGATCGGCAGGCGTACAACGTGATCGGTGAAGTCGGCCCGCAACCCGCGCACGATCTTCTCGCCGGTCCGGTCCAGCCGGAAGTGCCCGACCGCGTCCAGCAGAAACTGCCCGACGAGCATTGCGGCCAGCAGGGCGACGGGTGTGAGGATCGGCGCACCCGCCGCCGCCCGGTCGACGAGGCGGCCGGCCAGCAGCGGTTGCAGCAGGGTGAGCACGGTCACCGCGCCGAGCAACAGCAAGCTCAGCGCCATCGACGCCCAATGCGCCCGAAGCAGTGTGAGCACGGCCATCACAGCAGTCCGAGCAATTGCAGGTCGGTGACGTATTTGAGGATGACGGCCGGTGAGATCCGCGGGATGTCCGGATTGTCTTTGTCGGGGCCGATTTTCGCCTCGCGCACCGCCGCCCGGAAGCGGTCGGTCGGCGCGTAGGCGCCGTGGGTCGGTTCCAAGGGCCGCGCGGGCGCGGAATTACGCATGTGCAGCATCTGCAGCACGGAGTGCCGGCGCTGACGGTCCGGCAGTACCTGCAGGGCGGCCTCGAACCGCGTGAGCCATTCGTCGAAGTCGTCGACGCGCTCGATCGGGTAGCCGGCGTCCATCACCCAGTCGACGTACTCGTCGAGCCCGATGCCGTCGTCGTGCGGGTTCATCACGTGGTAGGTGGAATGCTCCCCGGCCAGTTGGGGCCGCAGCGTGGCTATCGCCTCGGCGACGAACTTCACCGGCAACCCGTCGAAGTGCGCCGGCAATCGGCTGCCGTCGGCCCCGCGCCGGTAGAACGAGGCCGGCGCGATGCCGGTGGCCATGAGGCTCAGCGCCATGCGGGTGAACATGTCCGACACGTTGAGCTGGCCGGCATAGGTGGGGTCGGGCAGGATCATGGCGCAGCGGAACACCGCGACGGGCAGCCCGCACAGGTCGTTCGCCTCGCGCAGCAGCACCTCGCCGGCCCATTTGCTGGTGCCGTAGCCGCCGGCCAACCCCGCATCGACGGTGCGCGTGGCGCTCACGACGCGGATGTCGGCGTCCTCGGTGAACGCCGACCTCTCGACCTGTTCGCCGACGTCCGCGGTCGAGACGTAGCTGTAGGCCTTGAGTTTGACGCTGAGCGCGATCCGGATCAGCTCGGCGGTGCCGACGACGTTGGGTCCGAACAGCTCGCCGTAGGGCAGGACGGCGCTGACGACCGCCGCGGAGTCGACGATCGCGTCGACGGTTTCGGCCAACCGCTGCCACCGCCGCCGGTCCAGCCCCAGGTCGGGTTCGGCCTTGTCGCCGGCGATGACCTGCAGGTGGTCGACCGCCAATTCCCGGTAGTGGCGCAGTAGTTCTGGGTCGCCGCTGTCGAAGACGGCGTCCAGTCGCCGCCGGGCGTCGTCGTCGGAGGAGGCGCGCACCAGGCAGATCAGCGTGCCGTCGACCGACTCCATCTGCTCGAGTAGTTGCAGGGTGAGGTAGCGCCCGACGAAGCCGGTCGCCCCCGTCAGTAGGACGGTCCGCACCTCCGGGCTCGGGCCGGGCAGCCCCGGGGCCGCGGCCAGCGTCGCGGTGTCGATGAAGCAGTCCAGCGTGAGGTCGCGTGCGTGAACCTCGCTCGGGTCGGGTCCGTGGAGCGCCGCGAACCGCGCGTCGGCCTTTCGGCCCAGCCGCCGGCTCAACGCGCGAACCGACGGCGCGTCGAGCAGGGTGGCCACCTTGAGCTGGGCGTCCAGCGCGGCGTTGACACCCGCGACCACGCGCATCGCGGTCAGCGAGTCGCCGCCGAGATCGAAGAACGAGTCGTCCGTCCCAACCCGTTGTAGACCAAGGACTTTCGCGTATACGCCCGCGACGATCTCCTCGGTCGGGGTGGCCGGCGCGCGGTAATGCGCAGTGTCGCGATATTCGGGTGCCGGCAGGGCGCGGGTGTCGAGTTTGCCGTTGACGGTCAACGGCAGCGCGTCCAGGACCAGCACGGCGGCGGGGACCAGGTACGACGGCAGCCGCTCGGCGAGTTGAACGCGCGCCGCGGCCGGGTCCACCGACCCGGTCACGTAGCCCACCAGGCGCCTGTCCCCCGGGCGGTCCTCGCGGACGATCACCGCCGCGCGCTCCACGCCGGGCAGTCCGTTCAGCGCGGCGGTCACCTCGCCGAGTTCGACGCGGTATCCGCGAATCTTGACCTGCTCGTCGGCGCGGCCGACGAAGTCCAGCTGCCCGTCGGGACGCCAGCGCACCAGGTCACCGGTGCGGTACATGCGTTGCCCCGGTGGGCCGAACGGGCACGGCACAAAACGCGCCGCCGTGAGGCCACTACGACGCCAATACCCCACGCCGACGCCGGAACCCGCCACGTACAGCTCCCCCACGACGCCTGCCGGCACCTGCCGCAGCGACGCATCGAGCACAAAGAGCGCGGCGCCGGCGGCCGGCGAGCCGATCGGCGGTATGCCCGAACCGGGCCGCAGCGGCGCGCTGACCGCGGCGTCGACCGTCGTCTCGGTCGGGCCGTAGGCATTCAGCATCAGCCGCCCCGGCGCCCACCGATCGACCAGCTCGGCCGGGCAGGCCTCCGCGCCGACCACCAGCGCCATCGACTCGAGCCCCTTCGGCGACAGCATCGCGACGGCCGACGGGCTCTGGGTGAGTACGTCGACGCGGTGGGTCGCCAGCAGGTCGTGCAGGTCGCTCGGCGAGGCCGCCACCGACTCGGGCACTACCACCAGGCGACCGCCGCCGAGCAGCGCCCCGAAGATCTCCCACACCGAGACGTCGAAGGCGTACGAATGGCATTGCGCCCAAACGCCACCGCGCGGCAGCGAGCCGAGTGACTCGACCAGCCGGATCACGCTGCGCTGCGTGACGGCCACCGCCTTGGGCATTCCGGTGGTGCCCGAGGTGTACATGACGTAGGCGACGGCGTGGGCGTCATCGACGCCGAGAGCGTCCTGGGCGACGGGACGGGGCGCGGTCGTGGTTCCCGGCGCGTCCAAGTCGATCACCGCGACGTCGTGCCCGTCGAAGCGCGGCCGCAGCTCGGCCGTCGTGACGACGGCCGCCGGCGCGGCGTCGGCGAGCATGAAGTCGAGCCGGGCCGCGGGCTGCGCCGGGTCGATCGGCACGTACGCCGCCCCCGACTTGAGCACGCCCAGGATCGCGACGATGGCCTGCACCGAGCGGGAAAACATCAGCGCCACATGCGATCCAGGGCGCACACGATGATCGGCAAGCTGGCGCGCCAACCGGTCGGCGGCGGCGTCGACCTCGCGGTAGGTCCACGATTGAGCGCCGGATTGCACCGCGACCGCCGCGGGGGTGCGGGCGACTTGCGCGGCCCACAGCGCCGGAATCGAGGCTTGTGTCACGCCGGCGGAGGCGGCGGGCAGCGCCAGCGCCGCCCGGTTGCCCCACCGGTCCAGCCTGGCGCGCTCGTCGGCGTCGAGCAGGTCCAGCGACGACAGCCGCGCCGACGGGTCGTCCGCCATCGCCACCAGGACCCGCTCCAGGCGTGCAACCAAGGCCTCGATACGGGCCGCGTCGAACACATCGGTGCGGTACTCCACCGCCCCGCTGATCCCGTCCGGCGCGCCCGCATCGGTGAAACGTTCGGCGAGAGAGAAGGCCAAATCCATGACGGCGGTGTGGGTTTGCAGCGGCAGGGTGGTGGCCCGCAGGTCGCCCAGGCTCAGCTGTGGCGGGGTGATGTTCTGCCAGGCCAGCAAGACCTGGATCAGCGGATGGTGTGCCTGCGTCCGGGGCGGTTGGAGGCGATCGACCAGCACCTCGAAGGGCACGTCCTGGTGCTCGTAGGCGGCCAGGCTGCGTTGCCGCACCTGGGCGAGGACCTCGGCGAAGGTCGGGTCGCCGGGCAACTCGACCCGCAGCACCAGGGTGTTGACGAAGAAACCCACCAGGCGGTCCAGTGCGGGATCGCCTCGGCCGGCGATCGGGAAGCCCACCGCCACATCGGTGCTGGCGCCGAGGCGGGACAGCAGCACCGCCAGGGCCGCCTGGACCACCATGAACATGGTCGAATTGTGCTCGTGGGCAATGCGGGCCATCCGCTCCTGCAGCGTCGCAGGCCATTCGACCGGCACGCTGTCGCCGCGGTGATCGGCCGCCGACGGATACGGCCGGTCGGTGGGCAGCTCCAACCGAGGGGGCACGCCCGCCAAAGCGTCTTCCCAATAGGCCAGTTGTGCGGCGAGGACGCTGTCGGGGTCGGCGAGATCGCCGAGGGTTTCTCGCTGCCACAGCGTGTAATCGACATACTGCACCGGCAATTCGGCCCAGCCCGGCGGCCGCCCCGCGCACCGGGCGGCGTACGCCGCGCCCAGGTCGGTGGCCAGCACACCGACCGACCAGCCGTCCGCCGCGATGTGGTGCACCACCGCGACCAACACATGTTCTTCGTCGGCGATGCGGAAAAGTCTTGCTCGCAAGGGAATCTCGGCCGACAGGTCAAAGCTGTAGCGCGCCACCCCGGCGATGGCCGCATCCAGCCGGGCCGCTGGCCAGGCGGACGCGTCGATAACCGCCCAGCCGAAATCGATCCGATCGTCGGCGACGACCAGCTGCCGCGGAACGCCCTCGGGCGCCACGAACAGCGTCCGCAGGCTTTCGTGTCGGCCCACGACGTCGACCAGCGCCGCTTGCAGCGCGTCGGCGTCCAGCCGCCCGGTGCAGCGCAGCGCCACCGTCATGTTGTAGACCGGCAGCGCGCCGTGTAGCTGGTGCAGGAACCACAGCCGGTTCTGCGCGAACGACAACGGCACCACCGCGGGCCGCGCGTCTGCCCTGAGCGGCGCGCGCCGGCCCGCGTCCCCGCCGACGTACCGCGCCAAGTCGGCGACGGTGGGTGCCTCGAACACCGCGCGCACGGCGAGGCCGGCGTCGAGGGCGTTGTTCGCGGCGGCGATCAGCCGCATCGCCAGCAGCGAGTCACCGCCCAGCTCGAAGAACGAGTCGTCGACGCCGACCCGCCGCAGCCCGAACAGCTGGGCGTAGATGCCGGCCAGGATTTCTTCGATCGGGGTGGCGGGGGCGCGATAGCGATCGACATCCTGGTACTCCGGCGCCGGCAGGGCGCGGGTGTCGAGTTTGCCGTTGGGGGTCAGCGGCAGCGCCGGCAAGACCACCACCGCCGTCGGGACCATGTAGTCCGGGAGCCGCTCGGCCAACCGGGCGCGGATCTCGGCCGGGTCGCCGGTGCCGGTGACATAACCGACCAGCCGCGCGGGGGCGGGGCCGTCCACGCGGGCGATCACCGCCGCCTGGTCGACGCCGTCGAGCGCGGCCAGGACGGTGCGCACCTCGCCGAGTTCGATGCGGTAGCCGCGGATCTTGACTTGTTCGTCGGCGCGGCCGAGGTAGTCGAGTTGGCCGTCGGCGCGCCATCGCACCAGGTCTCCGGTGCGGTACATGCGGCCGCCGGACGGGCATGCCACGAATCGAGCTGCGGTCAGGCCCGGACGGCGCCAATAGCCCACGCCCACACCGGCTCCCGCCACATACAACTCGCCGACCACGCCGACCGGCACCGGCCGTAGCCACCCGTCGAGCACGAACAGCGCCGCCGTCGGCACCGGCGAGCCGATCGGCGGTGTGCCCGCGTGCAGCGGCGCGCTCATCGCCGCGTACACCGTGGTCTCGGTGGGGCCGTAGGCGTTGATCATCAGCCGGCCCGGTGCCCAGCGGTCCACCAGTTCGGCCGGGCAGGCCTCGCCGGCCACCACGAGGGTGACCGATTCCAGACCCTCCGGCGACAGCGCACCGGCCGCGGATGGGGTTTGGCTGAGGACGGTGACGTGTTCGGCGCGTAGCAGGGTGTGGAGGTCTTCGGGTGAGCGGGCGATGCCTTCGGGCACGATCACCAGCCGGCCGCCGCTCAGCAGCGCGCCGAAGATCTCGAACACCGAGACGTCGAAGGCCAACGAATGCCACTGCGACCACACCCCCGCGCGCGGCAGCCGCGTATTCAGCGACTGCAGCAGCGCGACGACGTTGCCGTGGGTGACGGCCACGCCCTTGGGCACGCCCGTGGTGCCCGAGGTGTAGATGACGTAGGCGATGTCCTCGGGGTTGGGTTGCGGTAGGACGGTTTTCGGCGCGGTATCGACGCACCTTTCGACGTCGAGGACGGCCACGTCGTGCCCGTCGAACCGCCCGGCCAGCGCGCCGGTCGTCAGCGCGACGATCGGCGCGGCGTCGGCGAGCATGAACCCGATCCGCGCCGACGGCAGCGACGGGTCGATCGGCAGATACGCCGCCCCGGTCTTGAGCACCGCCAGGATCGCCGCGACCGCGTGCACCGACCGCGAAAACAGCAGCGCCACACACTGACCCGGCCCCGCCCCGCACCGGGCCAGCACACGGGCCAGCCGCTCGGCCTGCTCTTCGAGCTCCCGATACGCCAGCGAGCGGCCCTCGCACGTCAACGCCACCGCATCCGGCGTGCGGGCCACCTGCGCGGCCCACAACACCGGAATCGATGCCTGCACCGACCCGGTCCGGGCCAGCACCGCCCGATTTCCCACCTTGGCGAGGTGGGCGTGCTCGCGCTCGTCGAGTGAATCCAGCGAGGAGAGCCGCCGCGCCGGATCCGCCGTCATGTCCGCCAGCACCCGCTGCAACCGCCCGAACAGCGCCCCGATCTCGTCGGCGCCGAAAACCTCGGCGTCGAATTCGATGCGAACGCCGATCTCGTGGCCCGGCACGATGCGGATGCTCAGCGGATAGTGCGTGTAGTCGCGGCTGGTCTGCTGGGTGATGGCCAGGCCGCCCGCGCCGTCGCGCAGCGCTTCGGTATCGATTGGATAGTTCTCGTAAGCGAAGAGCGTGTCGAACAGCCGCTCCTGGCCGACGAGGCGGTGGATCTCGCTGAGAGCCAGGTGCTGGTGCTCGAGGGTGTCGTTGTGCGCGGTTTGCAGCCGATCGATCAGCTCCGCCGTGGTGATGACCGCTGTGAACGTCGCCCGCACCGGCACGGTGTTGATGAACAGCCCGACCATCGATTCGGCCCCGGCCAGATCGGCGGGCCGCCCCGAGACCGGCACCCCGAAGACGACGTCGTGCCGACCGGTCAACCCGCTCAGGAGATGCGCCCAGGCAGCCTGCAGGACCGTGCTCGCGGTGGCATGGCAGCGACGCGCCAACTCGCCGATGGCGCGGGTGGTGGCCGTCGGCAGGTGGAACGAGCTCGCGCCGCGCGGGCCCACACCCAGCCGATCAGGCGCCCCGACCAGGGTGGGGGTGTCGAAGCCGGCCAGCACCGCACGCCAGGCCGTGCGGGCGGCCTCGAGGTCCCGGTCGGCCAGCCAGGTCACGAACCGCCGATACGGCACCGGCGTGGGCAGCCGGTGCCCGTGGTAACCGGCGAAGATCTCGCGCAACAGGATCGGCATCGACCAGCCGTCCACCACGATGTGGTGATTGGTCAGCACGAATCGATAGCGGTGCTCGCCAGTGCGGATCAGCGCGACCCGAAACGCCGGTTGCCCGGCCAGGTCGCACACCGCGGCGCGTTCCTCCGCACACACCCGCTGCACCTGCTCGTCGCGGTCAAGTTCGATATACCGCCATGCCGCAACGGGGTCGGCGTAGATGAGCTGCACCGGCTCCTCGAACTGGTCATGAAACCGCGCCGCCAGGTTCGGATGCCGCTCGACGAGCGCCTGCACCGCTCCCCGCAGCCGGTCCGGGTCCAGCGCACCGGCCACGGCGAAATCCAGTTGCACCGCATACACGTCGTCCTGCCCGGTGCCGGCGTGGAACAGCAGCCCGCGCTGCATCGGCGTCAACGGCAACACCTCAGCCACCCGATGCTGGCGCTGCAACTCGTCAATCTGGTGCTGACTCAACCGCACCAGCGCAACATCCGACGGCGTCAACCCACCACCACCACGGCGCACATGCGCGCATATCCCAGCCAACGCCTCAAACCACAACTGGCCCAACCGCCCTACCCGGTCGCGATCGAGCACCGACGACGCCCACAACCAGTCCGCACGCAACCGCGGACCCGCATCCGTATCCACGGTGGCCGCGTTCAACTCGACGGTGTGCGGCAACGACATCGCCAACCCGGCACTGCCCTGACCCGCCGCCCGCGGCAGCACACCCCAACCCGCGCCGGCGCCCGCCACACCCCCCAGCCGCCCCAGGTAGTTGAACCCGATCGTCGGATCCGGCCCGACCAGCTCCACGTCGGGGTTCAGATGCCGCAACAGCCCATAAGTCAGCGGGTTCGGCACCGCCCGAAGCTGCTCCTTGAGCTGCTTGACCTCCGACCCCAACGCGGCGTCCCCGGCCGCGATCTGCCCCCAAGTCAACCCGCTAACCTCCAGGGCCACGGGGTACTTCGTGGTGAACCATCCGACGGTGCGCGACAAATCGAGACCGGGCGCGACGTCCTCGTCACGCCCGTGGCCTTCCACGTCGATGCCAATCTCCTTGGCGCCGAACATCTCTGCGCACGCCAGCGCGAACCCGATCAACAGGATGTCTTGCACCCCGGCATGAAACGCCGACGGCACCAGACCCAACACCGCGCGCGTCGTCTCCTCGTCCAACGACACCGACAACTGCTCCGCGGTGGCGAACGTGTCGACCTCCGGCAGCGGCGCGGGCAGCAGCGCCGGCTTCCCCGCGATCGCCCGCCAGGCATCGGCCTGCTCCACCACCGCCGTCGAACGCGCATGCTCACCCAGCAGCGACGCCCACCGCCGAAACGACGTCCCACCCGACGCCAACGCAATCGGCTGCCCGCCCGCATGCTGGGCCCAACCGATCGCCAAGTCCTCCAACAGAATCCGCCACGACACCCCGTCGACCGCCAGATGGTGCACCACCAGCGCCAACTGCCCATTCTCGGCGGCCCACACCGCGCTGACCATGACCCCCGCGACCGGATCCAGCCGCGATCGCGCCCCCACCAACACCTCATCCGACAGCGTCGCCACCGACTGCACGCACTTGCGCGCATCCACTGCTCCCGGCTCCGGTATCGACAATGACCAGTCGCCGACGGTGTCTCCCTCATCCACCCGCAACCGCAGCATCGAATGCCGATCCAGCAACGCCTGCAACGCCGTTACCACATCGGCCTCGCCGGCACCGCCCGGCGCCTGCAACACCACCGTCTGGCTGAACTGCTCCACCGGACCAGCCGCACCCAGCAACCAGCGCATGATCGGCGTCGCGACCACCACACCGACGCCCTCGTCCACGGCGGCGGCCCGGTCCTCGGCGACACGGGCCACCCGCGCCAACGCCGCCACAGTCTGCTCCACAAACACGTCACGCGGACGACAGAGCACCCCCGCCGCGCGCGCCCGCGACACCACCTGCATCGACAGGATGCTGTCGCCCCCGAGCTCAAAGAACGACTCGTCGACCCCCACCCGCTCCAGCCCCAGCACCTGGGCATAGACGCCGGCCAGAATTTCCTCGACCGCCGACGACGGCGGCCGGTATCTGCCAGCGTCGCCGTACTCCGGCGCCGGCAGGGCGCGGTGGTCGAGCTTGCCCGACGAGGTCAGCGGGAATTCGTCGAGCACCACGATGTGCGTCGGGACCATGTATTCGGGCAACCGCGCGCTCAACCGCTGGCGCACCGCAGCGAGCCTGGCGTTGGCGTGCGGGTCGTTGGCGTGGGCGCCCCGCTGCTGCGGCAGATAGACATCGCTCAGCGCCTCATCGCCCGCTAACACGAAAACTGCATCCAGACAGCCGGTTTGGGCACCCCAGGTCACCGCCGCGCGGTATCCGGCGGCCTCGCCCAGGCGGTAGAGTTCCTCGGGCGTCACCGCGGGCACATCGGTGACCGACCCGGCCCGAGCAATGCCGCTCACCCGGACAACCGCGGGTCGCTCCGACGCCAACCGGGCGCCCAACTCGCCCAGGCCGGCCCACTCCCACCCCGGCGCCCCGGCCACCGACCGCACCGACGCGGGCTCGGTGTGCACGACGACGTCGTACCGGTACCGGTTCAGCTCGTTGTCGCCCCACCCCCGCTTGACCTCAATGTCGACACCGGCCACCCCCGGCCGCCCGTGCGCCCAGGCGCTGAAAAACTCTGGCGCCAAAAGCAATTCGGATTCGGTGATCGTGGCGCGGCGTACCCGCCGGGCGATGTCGTGCCCGTCCGCGCCATCCGCGAGCGCGACGCCCGTGTAGAAGTCGTCCTGCAAGGTGTGGTTGCGGACATCGCCGATGAACAGTGCCCCGCCCGGCGCCAGCAGACCGAGCGCGGTGTCGATGACCTGCGCCAGATACTGCGCGTTCGGGAAATACTGGACCACCGAGTTCAGCACGATCGTGTCGAAGCCCGCCTGCGGCAGCCCCCCGACGACGTGCGCCGGCTGCGCCACCAACTCGACCCGATCCCGCCACGGCAGCGGCGCCAGCGCGCGCGCCAGGTTCTCGATCGTCACCGCCGATACATCGGTGGCCACATAACGCTCGCAGTGCGGCGCGACCTGCGACAACACCAGCCCCGAGCCCGCGCCGATCTCCAGCACCCGCCGCGGCCCCAGCGCCAAAATCCGCTCCACCGTGGCCGCGCGCCACTCCTGCATCTGCTCGAGCGGAATCGGCGCCCCGGTGTAACTGCTGTTCCAGCCCCGAAAATCCTGGCCGAACTCCACGTCGCCGGCGGCAGCGCCATACAGGTCGTCGTACACGTGCTGCCACTGCCCCACGATCTCGGCGTCCCGCTCGGCCGTCTCGGCGGCAATGCGGTCCAGCGTGATGTAGGCGACGAGGTGGGCTCCGCCGGTCACGCCGTGGTGGACGGTGGCGACGGCCTGCGCGACCTCCGGGCAGGCCAGCAGGGTGTTTTCGATCTCCCCCAGCTCGATGCGGTATCCCCGCACCTTGACCTGTTCGTCGGCGCGGCCCAGGTAGTCGAGCGTGCCGTCGGCGCGCCACCGCACCAGATCCCCCGTGCGGTACATGCGGCCGCCCGCCGGGCACGCCACGAACCGCGACGCGGTCAGGCCCGGCCGCCGCAGGTATCCGGCGCTGACCCCGGCCCCCGCCACATAGAGCTCCCCGACCACGCCGATCGGCACCGGCCGCAGCCAGCCGTCCAGCACGAAGAAGGCAAGGTGGGCCAGGGGCGCGCCGATGGGGCTGGCATTGCCGTCCGCGTCGCCGACGACGATCTGCCGGAACGAGGCGTGCACTGTCGTCTCGGTGGTGCCGTACAGGTTGAGCATCCGTGGCGATCCCATGTCGCCCAGCCAGGTCCGCAGCCGACGCGGTTCCAACGACTCACCGGCGAACAGCACGGATTCCAGCGCCAACCGCGGTCCGGGCCGCGCCGCGGTTTGCAGCGCATGAAACGCCGATGGCGTCTGGCTGAGGACACTGACGTGTTCACTGAGCAGCAGGCCGTGCAGGTCCTCGGGTGAGCGGGCGATGTCGTCCGGCACCACCACCAGCCGGCCTCCGGTCAGCAGCGCACCGAAGATCTCGAACACCGACACATCGAAGGCGAGCGAGTGCCACTGCGACCACACGCCCGCGTGCGGCAGGCGCGCATCCAGCGATTCCAGCAACGCGGCGACGTTTCCGTGGGTGACCGCCACGCCCTTGGGCACGCCGGTGGTGCCCGAGGTGTAGATGACGTAGGCGATGTCGTCTGGATCCGGTGCCGGTAGTGCGGTGCCCGAAGCGGCCACCTCCTGAGTCGCCTCGACATCGAGGACCGCTACCTCGTGCCCGTCGAACCGCCCGGCCAGCGCGCCCGTGGTCAGCGCGACGATCGGCGCGGCGTCGGCGAGCATGAACTCGATCCGCGCCGACGGCAGCGACGGGTCGATCGGCAGATACGCCGCCCCGGTCTTGAGCACCGCCAGGATCGCCGCGACCGCGTGCACCGATCGCGAAAACAGCAGCGCCACACACTGACCCGGCCCCGCCCCGCACCCGGCCAGCACACGGGACAACCGCTCGGCCTGCTCGTCGAGCTCCCGATACGCCAGCGAGCGGCCCTCGCACGTCAACGCCACCGCATCCGGCGTGCGGGCCACCTGCGCGGCCCACAACACCGGAAGCGACACCCCCACCGTCGCGGCCCGGGTCAGCGCCGCCCGGTTACCCCACTCCGCCAGCTGGGCATGTTCGGCAGCGTCCAGCACATCGATCGAAAAGATCGGCCGGCTGGGATCGGCGGTCATGCCGACCAGCACCCGCTGCAACCGCCGGGAGAACGCTTCGACCTCGTCGGCGCCGAACACCTCGGTGTCGTATTCGACGCGCACGCCCAGTTCGGATCCCGGCAGAACCTGGATGGTCAGCGGGTAGTGGTTGTAGTCGTGCCTGGACATCTCGGTGATGGCCAGTTCGCGTGCGCCCGACAGCGCGGCGGCGTCGAGCGGGAAGTTCTGGTACACGAACAGGACATCGAAGAGACTGTCATGGCCGGTGAGGCGGTGGATCTCGCTGAGAGCCAGGTGCTGGTGCTCCAAGGTCGCGTGGTGCGCGGTTTGCAGCCGGTCAATCAGATCCGCCGTGGTGGTGGTCGGCGTGACCGTCGCCCGCACCGGCACCGTGTTGATGAACAGCCCCACCATCGATTCCGCGCCGACGATGTCGGCGGGCCTTCCGGAGACCGTCGTTCCGAAGGCGACGTCATGCCGACCGGTCAGCGACATCAGCAGCCGCGAGAAAGCAGCCTGCAGAACGAGATTGACGGTGGCGTGCCGCGACCGGGCCAACTCGGTGAGGGCCCGCGTCGTGATTTCGGGGATTCGAAACAGGGTGGCGTTGCGCGGTCCCGGCCCCGACGCTCCGGGCGAACCGACCAGGGTGGGGGTGTCGAAGCCGGTCAGCGCCTCGCGCCAGGCCGCGCGCGCGGCGTCGAGGTCCCGGTCGGCCAGCCAGGTCACGAACCGCCGGTACGGCGTCGGCGCCTGCAGACGCTGCCCGTGATAGCTGGCGAAGATCTCACGCAACAGGATGGGCATGGACCATCCGTCGGCCACGATGTGGTGATTGGTCAGCACAAACCGATACCGGTGGTCGCCGGTACGGATCAGCGCGACCCGAAACGCCGGTTGCCCGGCCAGATCACACACCGCGGCGCGTTCGTCGGCGCACACGCGGCGGATCTGCTCGTCGGAATCCAGTGCGATGTACCGCCAGCCCGCAGCCGGGTCGGCGGGAATGACCTGGATCGGATCATCGAACTCGTCGCGGAACCGCGCCGCCAGATTGGGATGCCGCTCGACCACCGCCTGCACCGCGTCGCGCAGCCGATCGGGGTCCAGTGCACCGTGAACGGCGAAATCCAGTTGCACCGCGTACGTGTCACCCACTGTCGTATTGGCGTGGAAGAGCAGCCCGCGCTGCATCGGGGTCAACGGCAGCACGTCGGCGACGCGGTGCTGCCGTGCCAGCTCGTCAATCTCTTTCTGGCTCAACCGCGCCGGCACGATGTCCGACGGCGCCAAGCCGCCCCCGCCGCATCGTACGTGCGCGCACATACCGGCCAGCGCCTCAAACCACAGCCGGCCAAGCCGGCCGATCTGGTCGCGGTCGACCGCCGACGACGCCCATATCCAGTTGGCGCGCAACTGCACACCGGTGTCCGTGTCCACCGTGGCCGCGTTGAGTTCGACGGTGTGCGACAACGGCATTGGCAGCCCGGCGCTGCTGTTGTCCGCGGTCCGCGGATGGACTTGCCAACCCCCGCCCGCGGTCACCGCACCAAGCCGACCCAGGTAGTTGAACCCGATCGACGGCTCGGCCCCGAGAATGTCGGTCTCGGTATTGAGGTAGCGCAACAGCCCGTAGCCGATGGGGTTCGGGTGCGCCCGGAGTTGCTCCTTGGCGTCCTTGATGGCCGCTCCCAGCGCCGCATCACCCGCTATCACCTGCGCCCAGCGCAGCCCACCCACGGCCAGCGCGACCGGGTATCGAGCCGTAAACCATCCGACCGTGCGCGACAGGTCGACGCCGGGCACCAGTTCCTCGTCGCGGCCGTGGCTCTCGACATCGACCCCAACGGCATTGGCGCCGAACAACTCCGCGCACGCCAGCGCGAACGCGATCAGCAGAATGTCCTGGACTCCGGCGTGAAACGCCGCCGGCACCGCGCCGAGCAGTTGACGCGTCGTCTCCGCGTCCAGCGACAGCGACAGCTGCTCCGCGGTGGCGAAGGTGTCCACCGCGGGACGCACCGCGGGCAGCACGGCGGGCACCGCGAGCACCTGACGCCACCGCTGCGCTTGCTCCACCACCGCCGACGAGCGCGCGCACTCACCCAGCAGCGACGCCCAGCGCCGAAACGAGGTCCCGCCCGGCGCCAACACAATCGGCCCCCCACCGGCGTGCTGAGCGCAGCCGATCGCCAGATCCTCCAACATGATCCGCCACGACACCCCGTCGACCGCCAGATGGTGCACCACCAACGCCAACTCACCTGTGTCGACAGCCCACACCGCGCTGAGCATCACCCCCGCTCCCGGGTTCAGCCGCGACCGCGCCGCGATCAGCGTGTGGTCGGACAGCACGTCGACCACGCGAAGGCACTCGTGGGCGTCCACCGATCCGGGCTCAGGCACCGTCAGCGACCAGTCGTCGTTCACGCGCAACCGCAGCATCGGATGCCGATCCAGCAACGCCTGCAACACCGCCACCACATCGGCCGCACCGACACCACCCGGCGCCTGCAACACCACCGACTGGTTGAACTGCTGCACCGGACCAGCCACACCGGCCAACCACCGCATGATCGGCGTCGCCACGACCATGCCGACACCCTCGTCGACCACACCTGCTGAACCCTCGGCCAGGCCGCACACCCGCGCCAACCCCGCCACCGTCTGCTCCACAAACACATCGCGCGCACGACACAACACCCCCGCCGCCCGCGCCCGCGACACCACCTGCATCGACAAGATACTGTCGCCGCCGAGCTCGAAAAACGACTCGTCGACCCCCACCCGGTCCAACCCCAACACCTGGGCGTAGACCCCGGCCAGGATCTCCTCGACCCGCGATGACGGTGCCCGATACGCTTCGGCGTCACCGTATTCCGGCGCCGGCAAAGCGCGGCGGTCAAGCTTGCCGTTGACCGTCAACGGCAGCGCATCGAGCACCACCAGCGCGGCGGGAACCAGGTACGACGGCAGCCGCCGCGCCAACTCGTCGCGCGCCGCGGCCGGGTCCAAGGACCCGGTCACGTAGCCCACGAGACGCTTGTCGCCCGGGCGATCCTCGCGAACGATCACCACCGCCTGGTCGACGCCGTCGAATGCGGCCAGCGCCGCGCGCACCTCGCCGAGCTCGATGCGATACCCGCGAATCTTGACCTGGTCGTCGGTGCGACCGAGGTACTCCAGCTGCCCATCCGCGCGCCACCGCACCAGGTCCCCGGTGCGGTACATGCGGCCGCCGAATGGGCAGGCCACGAACCGCGAAGCGGTCAGTCCCGGCCGCCGCCAATAGCCCACGCCCACACTGCGACCGGCGATGTACAACTCTCCCACCACGCCGACGGGCACGCGACGCAAAAAACCGTCCAGCACGAAAAGCGCCGCACCCGACACCGGTGAACCGATCGGCGGCGATCCGCAATCCACGGTCAGCGGGCCGCTCATCGACGCGTAAACCGTTGTCTCGGTGGGGCCATAGGCGTTGATCATCACCCGTCCGGGCGCCCACCGATCCACCACCTCGGCGGGACACGCCTCACCGGCGACCACCAGCGCCGTCGACTCCAGTCCCGCCGGCGTCAAAGCCCCTACCGCCGAAGGTGTCTGGCTCAACACGCTGACGCCTTCGGCGGCGAGCAGGGCGTGCAGGTCGGTCGGCGACGCGGCCACCTCCTCGGGCACCACCACCAACCGTCCACCACACAACAGCGCACCCCAGATTTCCCACACCGAGACGTCGAACGCATACGAATGCCACTGGCTCACCGTGAACGACACCGAGTCGTGGGGCGGCCGGAAGAAGCCGTTGACCCGGAACAGTCGGGTGACGTTGCGGTGATCGATGGCAACGCCTTTGGGAACGCCGGTGGTGCCCGACGTGTAGATGAGGTACGCGATGTCGTCGGCGGAGGGCATCGGCAGGGGTGTGCCGGGCCAAGCCTGGATTTCGGGGTCACCGACCACGACGACGGGCAGGCCGGAGTCCTGCAGCCGGGTCCGGAGTGCCGCGGTGGTGACGGCGGCCACCGGCGCGGCATCGGTGATCATGAACGCGACCCGCGCCGCCGGCAGCAACGGGTCGATCGGCAGATAGGCCGCGCCCGTCTTGAGCACGGCAACCATCGCGACGATTGCCT
Source organism: Mycobacterium sp. NGS68 (assembly GCF_059812195.1). NCBI lineage: Bacteria > Bacillati > Actinomycetota > Actinomycetes > Mycobacteriales > Mycobacteriaceae > Mycobacterium > Mycobacterium sp. NGS68. The sequence continues at coordinate 73,351 of NZ_JCALCE010000016.1, forward strand.
CGGCTGAGCGGGAGAATAGCAGCACCACCCCCGTCCCACGCCGCACACCGCGACTGGACAGCAAGTGCGCCAGACGGTTTGACGCCTCGTCCACCTCCCGGTATGTCATCGTCAGGCCGTCGCAACTCAGTGCCACCGCGCGCGGGGTGCGGGCCACCTGTGCGGCGAACGCCTCCGGGATCGACACCGCCGGGGGCGCGGGCTGCGACAGCACCGCGCGGTTCCCCCAGGAGTCGAGCCGGACATGCTCGGCATGGTCCAGCAGGTCCACCGACGACACCCGGCGACCCGGGTCGGCCGTCATCGCCGTCAGCACGGTCGCCAGCCGTCCGACCAACTGTTCGATGCCGGCGGCGTCGAACACGTCGGTGCGAAATTCCACGGTCCCGCCGATCCCGGCCGGTACCCCCGTCGGGGTCCACTGCTCGGCCAGGGAGAACGTCAGATCCATGCGGGCGGTGTTGGTGTCCACCGTCATCGGCGAGACCCGCAGATCACCCAGGGTCAGCTCCGGCGCGGAGTTGTTCTGCCACGCCAGCATGACCTGGACCAGCGGGTGATGCGTCAGCGATCGGGGCGGGTTGAGCCGTTCGACGAGCACCTCGAAGGGCACGTCCTGGTGTTCGTAGGCCGCCAGGCTGCGTTCGCGGACCTGCGCCAGCAGTTCGGCGACGGTCGGGTCGCCGGCCAGGTCGACGCGCAGCACCAGGGTATTGACGAAGAAGCCCACCAGCTCGTCGAGGGCGGGGTCGCGGCGCCCGGCGATCGGGAACCCCACCGCCACATCGGAACTCGCGCTGAGCTTGGACAGCAGTACCGCCAGCGCAGCCTGCAACACCATGAAGCTGGTCGCGTTGTGTGCGCGCGCGGCATCCCGGACCCGCTGGTGCAGGTGCGCCGGCCAGTGCACCGCCACCTTGGCGCCGCGCTGATCGGCCATCGGCGGATAGGGCCGCTCGGTGGGTAACCGCAGCCGTTCGGGTAGCCCCGCCAGGGCGCCTTCCCAGTATCGCAACTGCCCCGCGATCGCACTGTCGCTGTCGTCGACATCTCCGAACTGGGCGCGCTGCCACAGCGTGTAATCGGCGTACTGCAGCGGCAATTCGGCCCATTCGGGGCCGGCCCCGCCGGCGCAGCGGCCGGCGTATGCCACCCCCAAGTCGCGCGCCAGCGGCGCCACCGACCAGCCGTCGGCGGCGATGTGGTGCACCACCACCAGCAGCACGTGCTCCTGATCGCAGACACGGAAAGCCATGGCCCGCAGGGGGATATCGACCGAAAGGTCGAACGGCAGCAGCGCCGCGGCGGCGATGGCCTCGTCAAGGCGGGCCGTCGACCATCCGGTGGCATCGATGACCTGCCAGCCGAGGTCCACCCGCTCGGATGCGACCACCACCTGCTCGGGCGTCCCGTCGGACACGGCGAACCGGGTCCGCAGGCTCTCGTGGCGGGCGACCACGTCGGCCAGCGCCGCGCCCAGAGCGTCCGAATCCAGCCGCCCGTGCAGCCGCAACGCCACCGGCATGTGGTAAACGGCTGTGGGACCCTGAAATTCGTGCAAGAACCACAACCGGCTCTGCGCAAACGAAAGCGGAACCCTCGCGGGCCGCGCGCCGGCCACCAACGGCGCCAACGCATCGCGGCGTTCGCCGATCCGCGTCACGAGCCCGGCGACCGTCGGCGCGTCGAAAAGGGCACCTACCCTCAGGTCGGCGTCCAGCGCGGTGTTGATCGCGGCGATTACCCGCATCGCCGACAGCGAATCGCCACCCAGGTCGAAAAATGACTCCGCCACCCCCACCCGCTGCACGCCGAGCACCCGGGCGTAGATCCCCGCCACGATCTCCTCGACGGGGGTTATCGGGGCCTGATACCTGTCCAGCTCAACGTATTCCGGTGCCGGAAGCGCTCTGGCGTCGAGTTTGCCGTTGGCGGTCAGCGGCAGCGCGTCGATCGCCACCACCGCGGCGGGGACCAGGTACGGCGGCAGGCGCCGCGCCAACTCCAAGCGTGCCTCGGCGGGGTCTGACGATCCGGTCACGTAGCCCACCAGACGCTTGTCGCCCGGGCGGTCCTCCCGGACCAGCACAACCGCCTGGTCGACGCCGTCGAGGCAGGCCAGCGCCGCGCGCACCTCGCCCGGCTCGATGCGGTACCCGCGAATCTTGACCTGCTCGTCGGCGCGGCCGACGTAGCGCAACTGCCCGTCCGGCCGCCAGCAGACCAGGTCCCCGGTGCGATACATGCGCATCCCGGCCGCGCCGAACGGGCAGGCCACGAACCGCGCGGCCGTCAGTCCGGCGCGGCGCCAGTAGCCCACGCCCACCCCGGCGCCGGCCACATACAGCTCCCCCACGACGCCAGGCGGCACTGGCCGTAGCCGCTCGTCCAGCACGAACAGCGCCGAACCCGCTACCGGCGAACCGATCGGGGCCGCACCGGAACCCGGCGCCAGCGGCGCGCTCAACGCCACGTAGATCGTGGTTTCGGTGGGGCCGTAGGCGTTGATCATCACCCGCCCGGGCGCCCAATGGTCGACCACGTCCGACGGGCAGGGCTCTCCGCCCATCAGCAGCGCCACCGATTCCAGCCCCGCGGCCGTCAACATCCCTACCGCGGAAGGGGTCTGGGTCAAGACGTTGACCCCTTCGGCGATCAGCAGGTCGTGAAAGTCGTTCGGGGAGGCCGCAACCGACTCGGGCACCACCACCAGCCGTCCGCCGCGCAGCAGCGCACCCCAGATCTCCCAGGCCGAGAAATCGAAGGCGTAGGAATGCCACTGCGACCAAACCCGTTCCGACGCCGCGGGCAGGCCGCCGTCCAGCGACGTGACCAGCTGCGTCAGGTTGTGGTGGGTGATGGCAACGCCCTTGGGCACCCCGGTGGTGCCCGACGTGTAGATGAGGTAGGCGACCTGAGAGGCGTCGGCCACCGCGGGCAACGGCGTGCACGGATGGCCGGGCAGTGCGGGGTCGGCGACATCGATCACGTCATGCCCGTCGAACCGGCCGGCGAATTCGGCGCGGGTGAGGACAGCCACCGGCCCGGCGTCGGCCAGCAGGAGGTCCAACCGATCGGCGGGCAGCCCTGGGTCCAGCGGCAGGTACGCCGCTCCGGCCTTGAGCACCGCCAGCATCGCCACGATCGCCTCGGGAGACCGCTGCAGCAGCAGCGCCACACACGTGCCCGGTCGCGCGCCGCGGCCGGACAGCATGTGCGCCAGCCGGTTCGACGCCTCGTCAACTTCCCGGTATGTCATGGCCGAGCCGTCGCAACTCAGCGCGACCGCCCCGGGCGCGCGGGCCACCTGCGCCTCGAACGCCGCCGGGATCGAGACCGCCGGTGGCGTAGGCCGCGTCAGCACGGCGCGGTTGGCCCATCCGTCCACGCGGGCGCGCTCGGCCGGACCGACGAGATCGACGGACGACGGGCGGCGCGCCGGATCCGCGGTGACCGCCGCCAGCACCGTCTGCAGCCGTCCGACCAGCGCTTCGATGCTGGCGGCGTCGAACACGTCGGTCCGGAACTCCACCGTCCCACCGATCCCGGCGGGTTCGCCGGCGGCGTCGACGCGTTCGGCCAGGAAGAACGACAGATCCATGCGGGCCGTGCGGGTCTGCAGCGGGACAGGGGTGGTCTGCAGGTCGCCCAGCGCCAGTCCCGCGGCGGGGTCGTCGTATCGGAAGGTGAAGTTCTGCCAGGCCAGCATCACCTGGATCAGCGGGTGATGCGTCCGCGAGCGCGGCGGGTTCAGCCGATCGACCAACACCTCGAACGGCACATCCTGGTGCTCGTAGGCGGACAAGCTGCGCGCCCGCACCTGCCCGAGCAACTCGGCGAAGGTCGGGTCGCCGGCCAGATCGACCCGCAGGATCAGGGTGTTGACGAAAAAGCCCACCAGGCCATCGAGCGCGGGGGCGCCCCGGCCTGCGATCGGGAAACCAATCGCCACATCGGAACTGGCGCTCAGCCGCGACAACAGCGCCGCCAGCGCCGACTGCACGACCATGAAGCTGGTCGCGTTGTGCCGGCGGGCGACGTCGCGCACCCCCCGCTGCAACTCCGCCGGCCATTCCACGACGACGCTGGCGCCGTGGTGATCGGCTACCGCCGGATAGGGGCGGTCGGTTGGCAGCTGCAGGCGCTCGGGCAGACCGGCCAGCGCCTCCTCCCAGAACGCCACCTGCGCGCCGAGCGGGCTGCGGCGGTCCGCCGCATCGCCCAGATTGCGTCGCTGCCACAGCGTGTAGTCGAGGTACTGCACCGGCAGCGCGGCCCAGCCCGGGACGCGCCCCGCGCACCGGCTGACGTACGCCACACCCAGATCGGCGGCCAGCACACCGATCGACCAGCCGTCCCCGGCGATGTGGTGGACCACGATCACCAGCACGTGCTCCCGGTCGCCGAGGCTGAAAAGCCTTGCCCGCAAGGGTATCTCGGAGGCCAGGTCGAAACTGTGGCACGTCGCTTCTTCGATCGCCCCGGTCAGCCGTTCCGCCGGCCAGTCGGCCGCGTCGACGATCTCCCAGCCGAAGTCGGCACGTTCGACGGGCAGCACGAGCTGGCGCGGTATGCCGTCCACCGCAGAAAACACCGTGCGCAGGCTCTCGTGGCGGCCCACCACATCGGCCAGCGCGGCACGCAGCGCGCCCGCGTCGAGCGGACCCCGCAACCGCAACGCCACCGCCCGGTTGTAGACCGGCGAAGAGCCCTGTAACTGATCGATAAACCACAGCCGGCTCTGGGCGAACGACAACGGCAGCACCGCGGGCCGGCGCCCGGCCACCAGCGGCGTGAGCCGCCCCGATTCTTCGCCGATGCGCGACGCCAATTGGGCGACCGTGGGCGCGTCGAAGATGGTGCCCACCCGCAGATCGGCATCGAGCTCCGTGTTGATCGCGACGATCACCCGCATCGCCGATAGCGAGTCGCCACCCAAGTCGAAGAACGACTCTTCGAGCCCGACATCACGCGGATCCATGCCAAGCACTCGGGCATAGACGTCGACCAGAGACCGCTCGATGGCGTGGCGGCGGTCGTCGTCCCGGTTCATCCGGTCCCCAACCCCGAAGCCTTAGGAGTTACGAGTCCGCGCCCAGCGCGAGCCGCTCGCGCAGACTTTTCGGCCGGATGTCGGGCCAGTTCTGTTCGACGTACTCCAAGCACGCGGGCCGGGCCGCCTCGCCGTAGACGATCCGCCAGCCGGCCGGAATTTCGGCGAATGTCGGCCACAGGCTGTGTTGTTCTTCGTCGTTGACCAAAACGAAGAAGCTGCCATTGTCGTCATCAAACGGATTTGTACTCACTCGGTCTCCTAATCGCCTACTAGAGATGGGGTGAAGGGCCAGCGGCGACGCCAATCTAGCACCCACAAACATCAAATTTGGGGCATCAACGCCAGTCGCGAAGCCCGCCGCGCGCCGGCCCGACTCTGGGCACCGCCACGCCGTTGCCGTTCGTGCTCACGTGGTGCCGCCTCCCTGTCGGGCGCCAGCCTCGACGCGCGTATTCGCCTGCTATTTCACACAACTAACACCGCTACCGATCCCAAAGCTCACCCACCGGTTGAACCCAGCGGCCCGGCGCCACCTACGTTCCGCGACAGCGCTTGCCGCCCGGCTGCGAAGCTCTTGCGGAATTCTTGCGGGGGCGGCCGAAGCGGGATCGACCATTCGACAATGCGGAAAGCAAGGAATTACGTAAGGTGTGCGCCCATCGAGGCGAAATGACGGCGCGCGACAAGCGCGGCCGAGCGTCAGTCGGTCACTGGCTCCGACGGGATCGGATTCGCGGGTTCGGTGAGTTCGACGGCCTGCCCCGCCTCATCGTCGTGTGCCGTGTCCGCTCCGACGACGTCGTGCGGCTCTTCCTCCTCGATGGCCGCGGCCTCACCGCGCGCCAACATCACGGTGGCGACGATCACCAACACCGTGACCGCTATCAGCAATGCCCATTCCGGCCCGTTCTTCAGCTGCAGCGTCTCCTTGAGGACGGCGATGCCAAGAATCGTGGCCACGATGGGCTTTGCGACGGTGATCGTCGGCAGCGAGGCGGTCAGCGAGCCGGCGCGGAACGCCGATTGCTGGAAGATCATTCCGCACACCCCGGCGCCGATCCAGAAGGGAAACTCCCAGGTGTGCAACAGGTGGTGGCCGCCGTGGTGGATCACTTCGGTGATGCCCTTGGTCAGCACGACAAACAACGCCAGCGACGACCCGGAGACCGCCCCGAGCAGCACGGGCGCGGCCGGACGGCCCCTGAACACCCTTGCGCCCAGCACACACATCACCAACGCCGGGCCCATCACGATGGCCACGATGAGCCAGTCGCTCACCGCGCCCCGCTTCTCGCCGGCCGTCGGGTCCCCGACCTTGATGAGCAGCGCCAGCGCGGCGGCCAGCACAGTCGCCCATATCCACTCGTTGCGGGTGATGCGATGTCCCGTTATCCGCGCATAGATGGGCATGGCGAACAGCAACACGGTCACCTGCAGGCAGGTGACCAGCATGACCGAGCCATAGTCCAGGGCTATGGCGATGAGTACGTAGCTGGCGACGTCGCCGAGACCGCCCATCCACCAGCGGCGATTGCGCACCAGCATGCTGAACAGCGTCAGGTGACCGACTTCGCCCTCGGTGATCGAGTGCGCGGAACTCTGCCGGATCACGCTGCCGATCGCAGCCGACAGCGCCGCAAGCAGGGCCAACACCGCCGGGATGATCTCAGCCTTCAGCATGGTCGTTCCCATGGTTGCCCTCCTCGCCGAGGTCCCGCCCCTGACACCGCTAAGCACCCCGCTGCTTACCAGCAGTTTCTCCCGCAGCCACTCTAGTGTGCAATGGATTGCTCGGCAGGCCATGCGCGCAAACGCGTGGACACCCAGTATTTGCGGAATCGTGTCTTAGAGCAACTGTGTCTCAGAGTGGAAATTTGGTGCCGGTGAGCTGTTCGGACAGCTCCCACAGCGCGGCGGCGGTGCCGGTGCGCTTGGCGAGCCAGGTGCGCCAGATCGGCTGAGTGCGGCCGTAAAGGCCGAAGCGCGGCCCGACGTAGGTGTTGCCGGGCAGATCCCGCGAGACCGCGTACAAAGTCTGCCGGGCGCCGAAGTCGGCGTCGGTGGACACCAGCCGGTCCGCGGCCATCACCAGCGCGTCGCTCAGGCGGCGGCCGGAATGTCCCTGCAGCTCGGTGCGGGACCAGCCGGGATGGGCGGCCAACGCGCGCAGCGACGAGCCCGCGGCGTCCAGCCGTCGCTGCAACTCGCTGGTGAACAGCAGGTTGGCCAGCTTCGACTGGCCATACGCCATGAATCCCGAATAGGGCCGGCGCTGCCAGTTCAGGTCTTTGCGGCTGATGTAGCCGATCATGTGCAGCAGCGAGGCCACCGTCACCACCCGGTCGGTCAGCTTGGGTAGCAGCAGGTTGGTCAACGCGAAATGCCCGAGGTGGTTGGTGCCGATGTGGCTCTCGAAGCCATCGACGGTCAGCGCGAACGGGACGGCCATGATGCCGGCGTTGTTGACCAGCACGTCGACCTTCTCCACGCCGTCGGCGAAACGCCGGACCGAGGACAGATCCTGCAGGTCTAGCTCGCCCACCTCGACGGAACCGGCCATGCGCGCGGCAGCGGCCTCGCCCTTTTCGGTGTCGCGCACGGCAAGGATGACGTGGGCGCCGACGCGGGCCAGCTCGCGGGCGGTCACCTCCCCGAGCCCGCCGTTGGCGCCGGTGACGACGACGGTGCGGCCGGCGAACGAGGGCAGGTCCGCCGCAGTCCATTCAGGCATGGCAGCCACCCTAATGCGAAGTTTCGAAAGTCTCTGACCTGGATATGCCCCGTCCATCGGTTCCGGGACCCGTCGCTCAAGGCAGCAGCCTCGCGGTATCGTGCTGCGATACGCGCGGAATCCCACCCGGACGCCCCAGCCCCTTCCCGAGGAGAACTCAATGGGACGCGATCTACCCGCCCTGTCAACCCGCTCCGACACGGTCAGGTGACCGCGGATGTATATCGGCGTCATCTTCAATCCGCACGCACGCAAGAACATCGCCGCTCCCGGACGTAGCCGCGAGCTGCAGAACATTCTCGGTAAGTACGGTGAAGTGCACGAAACCCACTCTGCCGAGGACGTCCGCGCGGTCCTGGGCGAGCTGCTGCCGCGGATCACCCACCTGGTCAGCGACGGCGGCGACGGATCGCTGAACTGGCTGGTCAACGACACCGAACACTGCATCGCCGATCCGCACGACTGGCCGACGTTCGTGCCCAGCATGGGCGGCAGCGTCAACGCCATCGGACGTAAGGCGGGTGTCAAGGGGCGGCCTAAGGAGATCCTGCGTGAGCTGGCACTCGCCGCGCAGGCGGACCGTCCACCACCGGAGATGCGCCTGGACACGCTGACGCTCGACGGCGAGACCAAGGACGGAGAGCAGTTCCATCGGCTCTGCTTCGGGCTGGCGGCCGGCGGCGTCGGCAACCGGTTCTACGACCGGTATTACGACAACCACACCCACGGCCGGGCGGACGTGGTCAAGGTGATCGTCCGGTCGGCCCGCGACTACGTGAACAACAAGGTCTCCAAAACCCACGCGAACACGCCCAACTACGCGAGCAAGCTGTTCATTCCGACCCATGCCCGCGTGGTGATCGACGGCGACGAGGTGCCCACGCGGGAACACCGGTTTTTGCACGCCGGCTCCATTGACCTGGTCATCGGCGGTGGCTTCCGGCTGTTCGCGAAGGCCTCCGAGCCCGGGCTGCTGCACTTCCAGGCTGGGAACCTGCGGCCGTCGAAGATCGTCACGCAACTACCCAGGGCGCTCCGCAGCGGCAAGATCCGCGGCGGCTTCGAGCTGCGCGACGTCAACGGCCGCGAGATGATCATCGAGGCTGAGGACGAGCCCCTGTCGCCGATTATCGACGGCGAGCGCTTCTTCGACATCGTGAAACTGGTGGCCCGCGCCGGGCCCCTGATCCGCGTTGCGCGGGTGGAACCGTCGGTCGCCGCGCTGGCTTAGGTCTGCCGGTCGAACGATCGCCCGCCCCGGCGCCGGGTACCCGACGTATGCTGCACGGCTGGCGTCAGTATGTCAGTATGTCCGTAGTTTATGAGTTCTGCCGTGCTGCGCGGCCGGGGGTGGCACCAGCGATGGGGCTGAAGGCTGCGCTTCGCGCGACCCCGGGCGCGGGTTGCTGCGAACTCGACCTACGGTGACGCAACTAGCATCAACGTCGCAGACTTCTTGTTTGCCGACTTCTCTTGACGGTGGCGCTAATAAACTATGCGGAGCGGTGGTCACGCCACAATAACGGCGCGATCAGACAGTACTGAAATACGGAGATGCACATCTCAGTATTAGCACAGTTAGAAGCTCTGACCAGGCAATTCTAGCGGCTAGCGGCCTACTGAGATACTGAGATTGATATCTACTGAGATCATGAATAGGGCGCTTCGAACTTGCGTCGGGTATGGTGGGATTTACTTACTCAGCCACATTAGCTGTGTAATTCATATGTAGCGCAAGAAAATGCTTCTCACATCTTTGCTTGCGCCTCATCGGGGACTACTATCTGACACAACAACACTTGCGATGGGGGAAGTGTTCAGTTGATCGCGGTTTTGAAACCGGCCACCGACTTGAAACGGGGAGTGACTCCTATGGAGACCCTTATTGACTACATGAACCAGTGGGAGACCCAGCGACCCGACAAGACGCTGTACCAGTTTGTCGACGTCGACGGCCGGGAGCTCGAGCAGTACACCTACCAGAGCTTCGCCGAGCGGACGCGCGAGCTGGCCGCCTACCTGTCGACCGAGGTCGGCCTAAAGAAGGGCGAGCGGGCGCTGCTGGTCTACCCGCCGGGTCTCGAGATGGTCGCCGCGCTGTTCGCCTGCGCACGCATCGGGGTCGTCGCCGTGCCGGTCAGCCCTCCCCTGCCGATGGCGTTCGAGGCGGGATTGGCCAAGCTCAGCTTCATCGCGCGCGACAGCCGCGCCAAGGCGGTGCTGTCGACAAAGGAGCTCGAATACAACTACCGCCTGATGGCGGGCCACCTGGACGGCGTGCTGCCCTGGTCGGACAACGAGCGCCTCCCGGACCTGCCCTGGTTCGCGACGGACGCCACCCGCGAGTTCGGCGGCCGGCCCGTGGCCGACACGCCCGGCCCGGTGCTGTTCCTGCAGTACACGTCCGGCTCCACCAGCGACCCCAAGGGCGTCGTGGTGACGCACGCCAACATCATCGCCAACGCCGGCGCCTTCGTCGGCGACAACCTGGTGCTGGTCAGCTGGCTTCCCCAGCACCACGACATGGGCCTGATCTCCGCGTACTTCTTCATCATGCTGCACGGCGGGACCACCCATGGGATGTCGCCGGAGGACTTCCTGAAGAAGCCGGCGACGTGGCTGCGGCTCGTCAGCGACGTGCGCGCGAACTACACGCCGTGCCCGAACTTCGCGCTCGAGTACTGCCTGCGGGAAGACAAGCTCCCCGCGTCGGAGCTCGAAGGCATCGACCTGAGCAGCCTCGACTCCATCGTCACCGGGGCCGAGCCGCTGCGCGCCAAGACCTTCCTGCGCTTCCGTGAGCGCTTCGCGCCCTACGGCCTCAAGCCCGAGGCGGTGACCGGCGCGTACGGCCTGGCGGAGAACACCCTGATCGTGACGCTGCGCGGACGGCAGATCCTGGCCGTCAACAAGCGGGCGCTGCAGCAGAACCTCGCGCGGGTCGAGAAGACCCTGCCCGAGAACAACAACCAGGCCCTGCTGGTGAGCTCGGGCAAGCCCATGGCCGACAACGTGGTCCGCATCGTCGACGCCGAGTCGCGGCAGGCCCTCAACGACGGCCAGGTCGGCGAGGTCTGGGTGGACGGACCGTCCAAGGCCGCCGGCTACTGGGAGCGTTCCGACGCGACCGTCGAGATGTTCGGCGCCCGCATCGTCGGCGACGACGAGCACACCTATCTGCGCACGGGCGACCTCGGCTTCCTTTACGAAGGCGAGCTGTTCGTCTGCGGCCGGACCAAGGACCTGATCATCGTCCGCGGCGTCAACTGCTACCCCGCGGACGTCGAGGCCATCGTGGAGCGGGCCACGCCGGAGCTTCGCCCCGGCTGCACGGCCGCCTTCTCGATCGAGGGTGACGGGCAGGAAGCGCTGGTCGTGGTCGCCGAGGTGCGCGACGAGAAAAACCTGCCGGACACCAAGGTTCTGGCCCGCACGATCCGCAAGCACTGCCACATCGAGCCCCACACCATCGCGTTGCTGCCGGCGCGCACCGTCCCCAAGACCACCTCGGGCAAGATCCGCCGCCGGGAAGCACGCCAGCTTTGGCTGGACGGCGGCATGTCGCCGCTGGCGACCTACGCCCAGCGGCCCCACGAGGCCCTGGACGCCAGCGCCGGCCCGATGGAGCGCTTCCGCCACCTCATCGAGAGCTATGACCTCACCGGCCAGGAGGACTGCTCCTTCGCCGACATGGGCATCGACTCGCTGAGCCTGGCCGAGCTGCGCACCGACCTGCAGGCCCTGCTGGAAGAGCACGGCGCGGGTGAGCTGGCCGAGGAGGTCAACACGCGACTCCTGCAGCGGCTGACGGTCGCCGAGTTCTTCCGGCTGGTGAGCCAGTTCGGCGATCGGGACGGGCAACCGCTCGACGCCGTGCGTCAGGCGCTCGCACAGATCTCCGCCGAGTACGAGGCCTACGAGACCCGGCAGATGCGTGCCGACGCGCAGCTGCCACTGCCGGCGCTGCCCGACGCCCGTCCGGGTGTGGTGAGCGACGTCCTGGTCACCGGCGTGACGGGGTTCCTGGGGCCGTTCCTGCTGAGCAGCCTGCTCGAGCAGACGTCCTACACCCTGCACACGCTGATGCGCGCCACCGACACCGACCACGGCCTGGACCGGATCGTGGCCTCGCTGCGCCGGGCACAGCTGTGGTCCGCGGAACTCGAGAACGAGGTTCGCAGCCGCGTGCGGGTGATCTGCGGCGACCTGGCCGAGCCGAACCTGGGCGTCGGCGAGGCGGAGTTCCAGCGGCTCGCGGAGAGCATGGACGCCATCGTGCACAACGGCGCCCTGGTCAACTACGTGCGGACCTACGACGCCCTGCGGCCCGCGAACGTGGGCGGCACCTGGGAGTTGCTGCGCCTGGCCATGACGTCGCACCGCAAGGCCTTCCACCTGGTCTCCAGCACCTTCATCTACGGCTGGAGCACCCTGCCGGTGGTAGGCGAGTGGGACGCGAACGAGCCGATGAGCGGGCTGGACTTCGGCTACTCACAGACCAAGTGGGTCGCCGAGCAGCTGGTGCTCGAAGCCCAGCGTCAGGGACTGGACGTGCGCATCTACCGGCCGTCGCTCATCTCCCCGACCAGTGCGGGCTTCGGGAGCAGTGAGGACATCCTGGTGCGCCTCACGGCGTTCATGATTCAGCACGGCGTGGCGGTCAACGCGCTCAACCAGGTCAGCCTGCTGCCGGCCGACCTGGTGGCCGACCACATCGTCGACCTGATGGAAACGGACCTCCCGGCCGACGCGGGCACCGTCTTCAACATCACCGCCGACGACTACTACGCCCTCCCGGATGTCACCCGGCTGCTGACCGAACGGCACGGCTACCGGTTCGAGTACCACGACATCCCGTCCTTCGTCGAGCAGGTCAACCAGCTGGCCGGTCCCAGTGATCCGCTGTATCCGCTGGCCGACTTCCTCACCCGCTCGGCGGGCAAGATCACGGCGATGCGCGACAAGCGGTACGACAATGCCAAGTACCGCTACGCGCGCGGCCTGGCCGACGTCCGGATGCACGAGCCGACGCTGGGACAGACTGTCGACGACCTGCTGCGGTTCGTCCGCAGCGAGGGTCTGATCAGCGAAGACGAGACCGAGACCCGATACAGCGCCTAGCCGCAGGAAGTTCACCATGTTCACTGTCGATGACCAGGCAACAGGCCGGCGGGATGAATCGCTCGATCACGAGCGATTCGTCCTGCAGGCGCGCGACGTCGATTTCGACTGGGCGAAGCTACCGTTCCACTACGTGCCCAACGAGGTGATGACCACCCACTTCTGCAATGTCCTGCACCTGCTCCTGCCGGCGGGTGAGGAATTCATCGCGGGGGTGTTCAAGGACGCGTTGCCGCTGGTCAAGGACGACCAGCTGCGGCTGGACGTCCAGGGCTTCATCGCGCAGGAGGCCATGCATTCCCAGGCCCACTCCGGGGTGCTCGACCACTTCGCCGCCAAGGGCGTCGACCTGTCACCGTTCATCGACCAGGTCACCTGGATGTTCCAGAAACTCCTCGGCGACCGGCCGCGCTGGAGCCTGCGCCGACGGCAGAGCTGGATCCTCGAGCGGGTGTCGATGGTGGCGGCCCTCGAGCACTACACCGCGATCCTGGGCGAATGGATTCTGGACACGCCGCAGCTCGACGCCATCGGCACCGACCCGGTGATGCTCGACCTGTTGCGCTGGCACGGCGCGGAGGAGGTCGAGCACAAGGCGGTCTCCTTCGACACCATGAAGCATCTGCGCGCGAGTTACTGGCGGCAGGTGCGCACCCAGCTGCTGATCACGCCGGCCCTGGCGCTGTTGTGGATCCGCGGCGTGCGCTTCATGTACTCCGTCGACCCGCACCTGCCGCCGGGGACCAAACCGCGCTGGCGCGACTACCTCAACGCCGCACGCCGGGGCCTGTTGCCCGGGCCGACGCAGTTCCTACCGAAGATCAGCGCCTACTACAAGCCCGGTTTCCACCCGTCTCAGATGGGCGGGGTGGGCCGCGCGGTCGACTATCTGGCTCGATCGCCCGCCGCGCGCGCGGCGCACTGATCCAGTACCGGAGAATCCATGAATCAGCCCACCGCCCAGGCGGTTTCAACCACGGTGACCGCCACGGACGGGGTGCGCCTGGCGGTGCACGCCTACACCGACATCGACCCGCGGCGCCCGACCATCCTGGCCGTGCACGGCTACCCCGACAACCACCACGTGTGGGACGGGGTCGCCACCGAACTCGGACGCCATGCCGGCAAGTACAACCTCGTGGCCTTTGACGTCCGCGGCGCGGGCGAATCAGACACGCCCACAAGCCGATCCGGATACAAGCTGAATCAGCTGTCCGCCGACATCGGCACGGTGATCGACAGCCTGGGCGTGGACACCGTGCACCTGCTGGCCCATGACTGGGGCTCGATTCAGGCCTGGGCGGCGGTCACCGATGAAGCAGTCATGAGCCGCATAGCGTCGTTCACGTCGGTCTCCGGACCGCACCTGAACTACGCGGGCAAGTTCCTGCGCTCGGCACGCACCCCCCGCGCCGCGATCGACGTCGTCAAGCAGTTCTTCGCCTCGTCCTACATCTGGTTCATCCTGTTCCCGGTCGCTCCGGATTTTGCGGCCCGGTCCGGACTGGGCGCGAAAATCTTCGAGACGGTTGAACTTATCGGCCGTTCGAGCGCGCGCAGCCAGCGCCGCGCCGACTACCGATCGACGCGCGACTACCTCAACGGGCTCAACCTGTATCGCGCCAACATGCCCGCGCCGATGTTCATGCCCCCGGCTCAGCTGCCGCAGACCGACGTCCCGGTGCAGGTGTTGGCCGCGCGCCAGGACTACTTCGTGTCGCCCGCCATGCAGCGGTTCACCGGCTCGATACCGGCCCGCCATCGGGTGCTGCAGATCGAAGGCGGGCACTGGGTGGTGGCCTCGCGTCCCGATGTCATCGCGCGGCTCACCGGCGAGTGGGTCGACCTGGTCACCGAAGGCGCCACGCCGACCGACCGGGTCGTCGCGGGTCGTCGTGACGTGCGAGGCAAGCTCGCGCTGGTCACCGGCGCCGGCGGCGGAATCGGCCGGGCCGCCGCGGTGGCGCTGGCCCGCCAGGGTGCGGCCACGGTCGTGCTCGTAGACCGCGACGTGCCCGGAGCCTCAGGAGCTGAGGAAACCGCCGACGCCGTCCGGGCGGCCGGGGCCGAGGCCGCGGTCCACCAGGTGGACGCCGGCGACGAGTCGGCGATGAACGACCTTGCGGCCCAAGTGCACGACAAGCACGGCGTGGTCGACATCCTGGTCAGCGGGGGCGTCGGCACCCGGGCGTTCGCCGACCAGATGGTCGAGCGCGGCCAGGGCGGAACGATCGTCAACGTGTCGTCGAACACGGCCGTCGCATCGTCGCGAACCGGCCTCGCCAAAGAGGGCATCAAGGTCGCCACGGTGCGCCCGGGACCGCCGGAAACCACCGCAACGGCGATCGTCAAGGCCGTCCGGGCCCGTTCGATAACGAACCTGAGAAGGAACTAGTCCCGTGTCGCAAACCATTTGGGGCAGTAGGCCCACCGACCTGTACGGTCGCCGCAAGCACGACCGGTTCTACACCGCGCTGTCCGGGGTGGGGACCCTGTTCGGCGGCATCGCGTCGCTGTCCCGGTGGACGCCGGCGCGAATACTGCCGGTGCAGCGCATCAACACGGCCGTGGTCACCAAGCGCGAGCTGGTCTCGCCCGACGTGGTCGCGTTGACCCTGGCAGACCCAGACGGCGCGCTGCTGCCTTCCTGGACACCCGGCGCGCACATCGACGTTCGGCTGCCGTCGGGGCTGCGACGGCAGTACTCGTTGTGCGGCCCGCCCGGGCGCCGCACCGACTACCGCATCGCCGTGCGCCGGATCCCCGGGGGCGGCGGCGGCTCGATCGAGATGCACGACGCCTTCCAGGTGGGCAACACGCTGGAGTTCGAAGGTCCGCGCAATGCGTTCTATCTGGTTACCGACGAGCGGGAGCTGCTGTTCGTGATCGGCGGCATCGGCGTGACGCCGATCCTGCCGATGATCCAGGCGGCCCAGAAGCGCGAATTGAACTGGCGCGCAGTGTATGCCGGCCGCAGCCGCGAGTACATGCCGCTGCTGGACGAGGTGCTGGCGGTGGCGCCGGACCGCGTCACCGTGTGGGCCGACGACGAGCGGGGCCGGATCGCGACGGCGGCGGACCTGTTGGCCGACGCGGGGCCGACGACCGCGGTGTACGTGTGCGGCCCGAGCGGCCTGTTGGAGGCGGTGCGTGCCGAGCGCGACCAGCACGCCGACGCCCCACTGCATTACGAGCGATTCGGTCCCCCACCCGTCGTCAACGGCGTGCCGTTCGAGTTGGAACTCGCGCGCTCGCAGCGGGTGCTCAGCGTGCCGGCGAACCGGTCGGCCCTCGGCGTCATGCTCGACGACAACCCGGCGACCCCGTATTCGTGCCAGCAGGGGTTCTGCGGCACCTGCAAGGTCAAGGTGCTGGCCGGCGACGTGGATCGCCGGGGACGCGCGGTCGAGGGCGACCAGGAAATGCTGGTCTGT
This sequence comes from Mycobacterium sp. NGS68, assembly GCF_059812195.1. NCBI lineage: Bacteria > Bacillati > Actinomycetota > Actinomycetes > Mycobacteriales > Mycobacteriaceae > Mycobacterium > Mycobacterium sp. NGS68. The sequence goes on from NZ_JCALCE010000016.1 coordinate 89,693, forward strand.
GTGTCGCGGGCCGATGGCGGTCGCGTCGTGATCGACGCGTAGATACCGAACCGACAAATAAACCCGCGATGGGGTGCCACACGCGCCTCATCCGACACTAGAGTGCTCTTCGTGGGCAGGAACCTGTTAGCCATCGGCCGCAGCCGCTGGTTGGCGGTCGTCGCCTCCCTCATCGTCTCCGCCGGAATGATCTACGCCCAAGGCGTGAAGCCGGCGTGCTGCGCTCAGGCCCCAGGCGCCGCCCCGACAAGCCAGGCCGGCCAGGCAGGCCCGGCGGGCCCCACGTCGCCGCCCCCCGGCGCGCCGCGCACCGCCACTCCCGAGGAGGTGCAGGCGCTGGCGTCGCTGGCGTCAGCCGCGCCCACCAATGCCCAGGACTTCCAGTTCCCGCTGCCCGCCGGCATCGCGCCGGAGGGCGGGTTGCAGATCCACACCATCTGGGCGGCTCGCGTCATCCACGTGTTGTTTCCACAGATCAGCACCATCGGGGGCTACCGGCAGGACGCCCTGAAGTGGCATCCCAACGGGCTCGCGATCGACGTGATGATCCCGAACCACAGCAGCGCCGAGGGCATCGAGCTGGGCAACCAAATCGCCGGCTACGCCCTGGCAAATGCCAAGCGCTGGGGCATCGATCACGTCATCTGGCGGCAGAAGATCTACCCCGGCGTCGGCGCGGGGAGCTGGACCTCCGACCTCGGCAACGAAACCGCCAACCACTACGACCACGTCCACATCGCCACCGACGGCGGCGGATACCCGAGTGGCCACGAGGTCTACTACATCGCGTCCATGCGCGTCGCCCCCCAGCAATGATCGGAAAGGGGGGTTGCTGACGGCTATAGGCTGGTCCCATGCCCGCACCGTCAGCCGCCACCTTTGACCGTCTGCGTCAGCTCGCCGCGATCAAGGACGCCACCGCCCGGCCATCCCGAACTATCGATGAGGTCTTCACCGGCAAACCGCTGACCACCGTCCCGATCGGCACCGCCGAAGACGTCGAGGCGGCGTTCGCCGAAGCCCGCTCGGCGCAGATCGCGTGGGCCAAGCGTCCGGTCGGCGAGCGGATTGAGATCGTCCGCCGCTATCGCGACCTGGTCATCGAGAACCGCGAGTTCCTGATGGACCTGCTGCAGGCCGAGGCCGGCAAGGCCAGGTGGGCGGCGCAGGAGGAAATCGTCGACTTGATGGCCAACGCCAACTACTACGTACGGGTGGCGGCGGATCTGTTGAAGCCCCGCAAGGTTCAGGCGCTGCTGCCGGCCATCGGCAAGACCACGGTCGGCTACCAGCCCAAGGGCGTGGTCGGGGTGATCTCGCCGTGGAACTACCCCATGACGCTGACAGCATCGGACTCCGTGCCGGCGCTGCTGGCGGGCAACGCCGTGGTGCTCAAGCCCGACAGCCAGACGCCGTACTGTGCGCTGGCGTGTGCCGAGTTGTTGTACAAGGCAGGGCTACCCCGGGCGCTGTATGCGATCGTGCCCGGGCCGGGGTCGGTGGTCGGCACCGCAATCACCGAGAACTGCGACTATCTGATGTTCACCGGCTCGTCGCAGACGGGCAGCCACCTCGCCGAGGCCGCCGGCCGTCGGCTGATCGGTTTCTCCGCCGAACTCGGCGGCAAGAACGCGATGATCGTGACGCGGGGCGCCAACCTCGACAAGGTCGCCAAAGCGGCTACCCGCGCGTGCTTCTCGAACGCGGGCCAACTCTGCATCTCCATCGAGCGGATCTACGTGGAGAAGGACGTTGCCGACGACTTCACGCGCAAGTTCGGCGACGCGGTGCGGAAGATGAAGTTGGGCGCCGCCTACGACTTTTCGGTCGACATGGGCAGCCTGATCTCCGAGGGCCAGCTGAAAACGGTGACGGGCCATGTCGACGACGCAACCGCCAAGGGCGCCAAGGTGATTGCGGGCGGGAAAGCCCGGCCGGACATCGGTCCGCTATTCTACGAGCCGACGGTGCTGACCGATGTGGTGCCCGAAATGGAGTGCGCCAACAACGAGACGTTCGGGCCGCTGGTCTCGATCTACCCCGTCGCCGACGTGGACGAGGCCGTCGATAAGGCCAACGACACCGACTACGGTCTCAACGCCAGCGTGTGGGCCGGGTCCAATGCGGAGGGCGAGAAGATCGCCGCGCGGCTGCGGTCGGGGACGGTCAACGTCAACGAGGGTTACGCGTTTGCGTGGGGCAGCCTCAGCGCGCCGATGGGCGGGATGGGCATTTCCGGCGTCGGCCGCAGGCACGGTCCCGAGGGCCTGCTGAAGTACACCGAATCGCAGACGATCGCGACCGCGCGGGTGTTCAATCTCGATGCGCCCTTTGGCCTTCCGCCCACCCTGTGGCAGAAGTCGCTGCTGCCGATCGTGCGGACCGTGATGAAGCTTCCCGGGCGGACGTGACGCCCGGTGGTGGGCCACACCGTGAAATCACCGTCACTGTGGACCCACCACCGTCACGCCATCGGCGCCAGCTCACGCCACACCCTGCGCTGTGGCACGGGCACGGCCTCCGGAACCCACGGTTGCCACAGCAGCCGCATACCCGCTTCTTCGGGTGTGAGATCGGCCTTGAGCTGGTTGCACACCAGGCAGGCCGCGATCAGGTTCGCCCACGAATTCGGGCCACCGCGCGACTTGGGCACGATGTGGTCCACCGTCGTCGCGAAATCGCCGCAGTACCCACACGTTCCCCGGTCGCGGCGCAGCACCGCGGTGACCGACGCGCTCGCGTGTTCGTCGAGATCCCGATAAGGAACGAGCACATACCGGTGGAGCACAATGACGGCCGGCAGTGGCACCGCCAGGCGTGCCGAACGGATGACCGCGCCCGACTCGTGCGCCTGGTGGATCCGCGCCTTGTCGTTGACGACCAAAACGATTGCGCTTTGCCATGATACGAGGTCGAGGGCCTCGTAGGACGCGTTCAGCACCAGCACCGCTGGGTAGTCCACCATGCCGCGGCCCTCCTCTCTCCTAGTGTCTTCAAGTCGACCATGTCGTCAAGCGCCCCTGGCAGGACTCGAACCTGCAACCTGCCGGCCCGGAACCGGCCACTCTCTCCGTTGAGCTACAGAGGCCCAAATCTGCGTGCCACCGGAGGGATTCGAACCCCCAATCCCCTGATCCGTAATCAGGTGCTCTGTCCGTTGAGCCACGGCGGCGAGGGCGGAGCCGAACCTGGTGCCTCGGGAGGGATTCGAACCCACACTGGCCGGCATCTGAAACCGGTTCCTCTTCCAATTGGGATACCAAGGCATATGGAAACTTTTTTGCGCTGCCCGCCCAGGGATCGAACCTGGAACCTCCCGGTCCAAAGCCGGGCGCAGCTACCGAATTGTGCTAGCGGGCAATTACTCTGGCCGGCGCGGGCGACAGGAATCGAACCTGCAGCCTGCGGCTTTGGAGACCGCCGCTCTTCCGGTTGAGCTACGCCCGCCCATTCAATCTTCAGTTATCAAGGATTCGACTCCGCCGATCGGGAAAGCGGATCCAAGTAAACACTCGAAGGTAGCGCTCGTCAACAGCGAAAATTGTTGGGGCACTTGCAATTACAGGCTTATTCGGGCACGCCGAAAGCTAGGCGTGTCCGGCGACGCGCCCAGCAGCGAAAAGTGGTTCAGCAAAATAATTTGAAAGTCGTTGACGGCCTGCCTCCCGACCCGGCCATGGGGCCGTTGAGGCGCCGAGCCGCCGCATGGATCGGGAGCGCGACTGCTGTCGCGTGACACGCTCATTCCACGCCAAAAAGACCGAGCCGAGACTTCTCGGTTCGGTGCAGCACATCACGAACGTGGACATCCTTCAACGGTAACAGGACCGCGCAACCCAATTCGGGCGCCGAGCAGCGATGCCCGCTATCGCTTGACGCCGGTCACCTCCCGCAGGCCACGTTCGGGTCCGAGTGGCGAGCTTGAAGTGGGCTCTACGCCAAGGACTTTAACCGTTGCGCTCACATAGAGCTCGGTGCGCTCCACCAGGATCCGTGGGCCCGCGAACTCGGACGGGCAGACGTCCCCGGTGCGTTCCCGCCAGTCGTGCAGGCGAAGCGCGAGTTCAGTGGTGATCCGTTCGTAGCGGTCGCGGTCCTTGCCGAGCAGGAGGTTGTTCAGTTCGGACGGGTCTTCGAGCAGATCGTAAAGTTCGCGCGCCGGGCGTGGCCCCGCCGCCCAGGCGGCGACGGCCTTGCCGGACGGGCTGTCCTGGATATCCAGTGGCAGGTCCACGAGGTGCTGCGGCGCGTAGTTCTCGATGTAGCTGTACTCCTTGGTACGTATCGCGCGCATGGGATCGAAGGAGTCGTGGTAGGTCTTCTCGGTGAACACTTCTCGCCGCGGCGCGGGGTCCAGGGCGCCGAGCAGATCGGCGGCGTGGGAGATCCCCTCCACGTCATCCGGCGTTTCCAGCCCCAGTATGTCGAGCAGCGTCGGCAGCAGATCCACACCACTGAACAGCTCGTCATAGCTGCGTGGGGGCAAGCCGAGTCGCGTGGGCGGGCGGATCATCAGTGCGATGCCGGTGCCGGAGTCATACAGGGTCGACTTCGCGCGCGGGAACGGCGCCCCGTGGTCGCTGAAGAAAACTACCCAGGTGTCGGCATCCAAACCGGTCTCGGCCAGCGTGTCCAGCAGCCGACCGACGGCCGCATCCGCGACCGCGATCGCTCCGTAGAAATCCGCGAAGTCACCACGGATTGCGGGGATGTCCGGCAGGTAATCGGGCACGTCCACGTCGTCGATCGGCGCCGGCTGATAGCGGTCCCGCGACCACGGTCGATGGGTTTCGAAGAAGCCCGCCGTCAGCAGGAACGGATCACCGTCGCCGAGCGGGGCGGATTCGGTCAGCCATTGCTGCGCTCTGGCAACCACGTAGTCGCAGTGCGAGTCGGAAACGTCGAACTCGTCGAACCCGAGCCGCGACGGAAAGGACGTCTCGTGCTGCATCCCGAACAACACCGAGTACCAGCCGGCGTCCGAAAGTATCTGCGGGAGCGTCCGCACGCCGTCGCGGTATTCGAAACCGTGGTGAGCCAGCCCGATCAGTCCGTTGCTGTGCGGGTAGCGACCGGTGAATAGTGCGCCGCGTGACGGCGAGCACTGCGGGGCGGCCGCGTGCGCGCGGGTGCAGAGGATGCTCTCGGCGGCGAAGCGATCCAAGCACGGACTTGAAACCCCGCGATGTCCATACGCGCCCAGCCAGCGTCCGGTGTCGTGCCAGTGCACGATCAGCAGATTGTCTTTTCGGCGGCCGTTCATGCTCGGCACCCCGTGCCGTCGGTGCCGCCGGCTCCTAGGTGGCGCTGCCCGACGGTGGCCCCGGGTCCTCGTCCCTCGCCGGCACGGGCTTGGCGTCCGAGCGTTTGAACAGGGACTTCAATCCGGAGAAGTACTCTTTCCATAGGTCCGACAGCCACGAACGCGCGGATTGCTCGACTCCCTCACTGACAATTTTTGCGACGAGTTCCTCGACCGTCATGCCGTGTTCTTCCGCCGCGCGCCGCAATTGCTCCAATTCGTCGTCCGACAATCCTTCGAGCGCGGAGCCGATCTGCGGGTTGACTTCCTCACGTCCGTTCGATTCGCCGGGGCCTGATTCTGTTTGCATGGGTTCATCATTGCGGTAGCCGGACCATCCGGGAACAGGCGGATGGTCGCGGGGCTCAGTCTTCGGCTGTCGGTGCCGCGGCCTCGACGGTGACCACCTCGGTCAGTCCGCTGATTCTGAGGACCGGCATGAGAAGCGAATGAGCGATGAGATGGATGTTCTCGGCATGGGTGGCCAAGACGTTGATGGCGGCGCTGTCCAGATATTCCACGGCGCTGAGATCGACCAGGAGAGTCCCGCCGCTGTCCGCGGCCGCGGTCGTGAGCGCCTTGCTGAACGCGTCGATGTTGCTCAGGTCGATCTCCCCCGCTGCAACCAGCACGGGTTCCCCGTCGCTGCGGCGCGCAGTCTCGAGGATGAGCGACGTGGCCATCAATTGATTGTCGCGGACAGGTTGACGGTGGTGCCGCTGGGGCTGGACTGAATCTCGACGTCGCGCATGAGGCTACGCATCAGCGGAATGCCCCGCCCGCGACTGGGGTAGGTCGGCGATTGTTCAGGCTTCCACGAGCCCGTGTCGGCGATCGTCAAGTGAACTTGGTCGCCGCGGACGACGGCTTCCATGCAAATTGTGCCCTCGGCAGCGCCACGGTGACCATGCTCGATCGCGTTCGCCACGGCTTCACCGGCGGCCACCAGTACGTTCATCGCTTGGGCCGGCGTCGCCTGCGCCCGCGTCAACCAACTGCGCAGTTCCGTGCGTACGGGGGCTAGGTGGCTGGCGTCAGCGGGGAACTTCAATTCCAGCGGGGGCGGATGGCGGTAGACCAGAAGAACAACGTCGTCCTGGTAGCCGCCGCTTGGCGCGACATCGAACATGACCTGGTCCGCCAGCTCATCCAGTGTGGAGTCGCGCGCATCCTGAGCGACGGCGGCAACGCGCGAAATGCCCTGGTCCAGTGGAACGCGGCGACGTTCGACGAGACCGTCGGTGTAGAGCAGCAGCGTCGCGCGCGCAGGTATCGTCACGCGGGCTTCGGGGCGTAACCAGTCTGGCCTCATCGCCAACGCGATCGTGTGGCCGTCTTCAAGCATCTGAACGGTGCCGTCGACGTGGACCAGGATGGGCGGGGGGTGACCGGCGCTGGAGTAGACCAATTCGCCGGTGGCGGGGTTGAGGACCGCGCAGACGGCGGTGGTGCATCGTGCGCCGGGCAGGCGAGCGGCGAATCGGTCCATCCCGGCCAGAGCGGCACCTGGGCTCGGGTTTTCGGACAACAGTGCGCGGCAAGCGCTGCGGACCTGCCCCATCACGGTGGCGGCGGCGAGCCCATGTCCGACGCAGTCGCCGACGATCAGGGCGATACGCCCGTCCTCGAGGTCGAAGATGTCGTACCAGTCGCCACCCACTTGCAATGGGCGGGTGGCGGCCTGATAACGCACCACGAAGCCGCTCGGCAGGTCTGCGGGCCCCAGGATTGCATGCTGGAGGGCCAGGGCTGTTTCCCGCTGCTGGTCGACCCGGTGCACTCGCTGGAGTCCCTGGCCGAGGCGGCCGGCAAGCACGGTCAGCAAAGTCTGGTCCTCGAGGGTGAACGGCCGTTGTTCGGCCAGATCGATCCAGACGACCAACACACCCTCGGGATGCTGCAGAGCGATGCCTGCCGTCCCGGGTTGGGTTGTGTTGGGAGTGAGCAGGTCGCCGTCGCGCAACGCGCTGAGCATCTCCTGCGTCTGCGCCGGTAGATCGGCCCACCGGGCGGGCTCACCCACCGATACCAGTCGTGGTGCAAGAAGGGTTGGGCCCGTGGTGGAAGTCGGGGCCAGGAAAGTCACCGCCAGAACGCGACGCGCCCGCCACAGCCGCCGCAGTTCCTCGGCCGCCGCGAGCAGTGCCTCGTCGACGGTGTCGGCTTGGGCGAGTTGCTGATTAAGCGCATGTTCGCGACCTGCTGTCAGTGCCAACGCGATAGCGGCGTGTCCCGCGAAGTCACTGACGAGCTCGAGGTAATCGCTGCCGAATTGCAGCTGCTGTGGATCCCGCGCGACAGCGATGACGCCAAGCACCGCATCATCGGCGATCAGAGGCATGACGATCGCGGGCCGTTCACCCACGTCGGTGAATCCCTCGATCGGATATTGGAAGGAATCAGTGATCAGCGGCAAGCCGCGACGCGCGACACCACCCGTCGTCGAACCATCCATCGGCACCTGACGACCGATCACTTCCGAGGAGTACCGGCCCGCGGTAGCAGCCACCACGAGGGCGTCGACTTCATCGGCGGGCAGGTCGGGCTCTTGGGGAACCAGCAATATCGCTTGCTCGGCGTCGGCCAACTCGAGCGCCCGGTTCACGATGAGCTGCAACGGACCCGTCTGGGGGTCGCCGGACAATAAGGCGGTCGTGATCTCACGACTGGCCTTCGTCCATTTTGCGGATTCACGCACGCGCTCGAAAAGTCGCGCGTTGTCGATTGCGACGGCGGCCGCCATGGCCAAGGCCCGCACCGCGCTCTCCTGCACCTCGGAAAACACCCGGCCGGGCTCGGTGTCGGCCAAATACAGATCGCCGAAGTTCGCTGCGCGAATGGTGATCGGTATCCCAAGGAGCGCCCGGATCGGCCGGCCCTGTGCGTGCAATCCGCTGGCCTGCGGATAGGCGTCGAGATCGTCGACGCGCAGACCCTCACCTACTGCCAGATCACCGAGTCGGCGCGCTGTGTCGGCGTCGATCCCCGCGTGTACGAACGAGACGAAAGCACCGTCGGGTCCGCGTATCCCCAAAGCTCCATAGCTGACGCCGGCCAGTTCCAACGCGGCGTTGACCACGCGACGCAATGTCACATCCAGGTCCAGATCGGAACCGATCTCGACGATCACCCGGACCAGTTGCTCCATCTGGTCGCGGGCTGTAGCCAGCTCATCGAGCTGTTCGTGTAATCGGCCTAGCAACTGGCGCTGACCCTGCCAAAGGTGCCCCGATGAGCCCGGGTCGTTGTCCCCCACAACAAACAAAGTAGTAGCCGATCTCGCTCATCGTTTACTTTTGGGCCGCTTGGTCGCGTGACCTCAGTCTTTAGCCCCTGCCTCGCTGGTCGTTGATGTGTCAGCGCCTCGATGACAACATGGTCAATACCGAGCTGGAGCTCGAGCTCGTGCCCGCCGAGGTGGCCTGCCGCGCCTTTGGGCGACGCTCGCGGATCGAGTCTCGGTGGTCGGCGTTGTTGTCCGGGGTGCCACAGCGGCGACGTCGAGGTGTTATGCGGCAACGAATTGCTGGTCACCTCGGTGCAGGTGTCATGAAAGGTCAGGCAAATGGGTAGATTCCACCGCCACGACGACGGCACGGTGCACAGCCACGACCACGACCACGACTCCCATGGCGAGCACGACCACGGTGATCACAGCGGGTATCAAACCGGCTCGCAGCGCATCGAGGTCCTGGAGTCGATCTTCGCGGAGAACGACACCCGCGCCGATATCAATCGTCGAGCGTTCGAGGGCAACGGTATTCGAGCGCTGAACCTGATGAGCTCGCCGGGCTCCGGGAAGACCACCGTCTTGGGCGCCACGCTGGACGAGCTGGCGGGCGAGCTGTCGGTGGGCGTGATCGAGGGTGACATCGCCACCGACCTCGACGCCGCCAAGCTGTCGGGCCGCGGCGCGCAGGTGTCACTGCTCAACACCAACAACGGTTTCGGCGGCGAGTGTCACTTGGACGCCCCGATGGTCAACCGGGCATTGCAGGGGCTCGACCTGCCACCGCTGGACCTGGTGATCATCGAGAACGTCGGCAATCTGGTCTGCCCCGCGGAGTTCGACGTCGGCGAACACGCCAAGGCGATGGTGTATTCGGTCACCGAGGGTGAGGACAAGCCGCTGAAGTATCCGGTGATGTTCCGATCCGTCGATGTGGTGCTGCTGAACAAGATCGACCTGATCCCCCACCTCGATACGACCGTCGACACCTACATCGACCACGTCAGGCAGGTCAATCCCACGGCCGCGATCTTCCCTGTCAGCGCGCGGACCGGCGAAGGCATGGCGGCGTGGTTCGACTGGCTCCGCCAGTTCACCGCTGCCGGTGCGCGACCCGTCATTACCTGACGCAGGCCCGCCGTCGTTTCCTGGATACAAGCCACACTTGTATCCCTACAAGAACGCGGCCGCTACTGCGAGGCCGGCGTTGGCTAAAAGATCAGTGGCATGAACATTTCAGCAAGCACCAACCAGACTCACACCACCACCAGCAAGCGGATCCGGTTGCAGCGCCGCAGCAAGGCCAGCGCCCTGCTGATCACGACGATCGCCGCGGCCGCCGTCGGTTGCGCCGCGCCAGGCGCCGCCGACGCAGCGCAGCTGCAATCGATGATTCCCACCCCGGCGAACACTCAGCGCACCGACGGCCCCTCCTCGATTTCGGACAACGGGATCCGGATGCACTTCCTGGTCAACGGATCGGGGGCCGCTGTTCTCGACGCGTACAAGGCCGCGCTCGAGGCCAACGGCTGGGCGGTGACCGTCGTGAACTCCGGCGGCTGGGGAGGCGCCGGCGGCGCCACCTACACCGGGACCCGGGGCGGAGCCTACGGCGTCTTCACCGGCGGAGGTCCCGGCGGCGCCACCGACATCAACGCCTGCGCGTGGCCCTCGAAGCCCGCCAACACCAACTGCGGCGACCGGCGATAGCGGCGGCGTCTCAGCCATCCAACTGCACAACTCAGGGGCGGCCCGCAAGGGCCGCCCCTTCAACTTGCACGGGGCTGGGTAGACCGGAAGCTAATCCGACGACTTATCGGACTTGTCCGAGTCGTCGGATTCGTCGGAGTTATCGGACTCGTCGGACTCATCGGACTCATCGGAGACATCGGACTCGTCGGAGTCATCGGAGTCATCGGACTCGTCGGAGTCATCGGACTCGTCGGAGTCATCGGACTCGTCGGAGTCATCGGAGTCATCGGACTCGTCGGACCGCTCAGCCTTGTCCGCGTACTTCGTCAACAAGCCGGCCAACTTCCGGGCCTCCTCGGGCGCCAACAAATCTTCAAACAACTGCTCGTCGTCCTCAGAGATGCGCTCAATGTAAATCTCGTTGTTCTTGGAGCCGACGTCCCACCGACCACCCTGACGAACCATCGAATGCCGCCCTCCGACTCGAAACCCGGACCAAACCAAAATCGCGCTCAACGCTATTGCGATACGTACCCACTTCTGCGGCGGACGGAACGACGAGATGCATCGGAGTTTCACCTTGGCGCGCGCTACCACTGCTCCGACGTCGGGATCGGATCAAGATCACCCACGGTCCGGCGTCGGCCACGTCGTCCGCCGTCCGTTGGAAACATCCGTCACGCGCCCCCTTGCCGTAACTGCACGACGACAAGCCGCCTTCAGGCGGATAGCTGCGCGGGCGCCTCCGACATGCGCACACCCGCATGTCGTGCATCAATTGGAGTGCGCCGTACCGCCCAGACAGGAGCACGATGTCCGAAAAGACACCCGACGATATCTTCAAACTCGCCCGTGACGAGAACGTCGAATACATCGATGTGCGCTTCTGTGACCTGCCAGGCACCATGCAGCACTTCACAATTCCGATTTACGCCTTCGACGAGAACGTATTCGAGGAGGGCCTGGCCTTCGACGGCTCGTCGATCCGCGGGTTCCAGTCGATCCACGAATCGGACATGACGCTGCTCCCTGATCCCGAAACCGCGACGATAGATCCGTTCCGGGCCGCGAAAACGCTGAACGTCAACTTCCACGTGCATGACCCGTTCACCCTGGAGCCCTATTCGCGGGACCCGCGCAATGTTGCCCGCAAGGCCGAGAACTACCTGATCAGCTCCGGTATCGCCGACACCGCCTACTTCGGCCCGGAGGCCGAGTTCTACATCTTCGACTCGGTCAGCTTCGACTCGAGCATCAACGAGTCCTTCTACAAGGTCGACGCCACATCGGGGTGGTGGAACACCGGCAAAGAGACCGAGTCCGACGGCAGCCCCAACCTAGGCCACAAGGTCCGCCCCAAGGGCGGCTACTTCCCGGTGGCCCCCACCGACCACTACGTCGACCTGCGCGACGAGATGCTCACGCACCTGACCAACGCCGGCTTCGCCCTGGAGAAGGGTCACCATGAGGTGGGCAGCGGCGGCCAGGCCGAAATCAACTACAAGTTCAACACGCTGTTGCACGCCGCCGACGACCATCAGATGTACAAGTACATCATCAAGCAAACCGCCAGGCAGGCCGGCAAAAGCGCGACGTTCATGCCCAAGCCGCTCTACGGCGACAACGGTTCCGGCATGCACTGCCACCAGTCGCTGTGGCAGGACGGCAACCCGTTGATGTACGACGAGACGGGCTACGCCGGTCTGTCGGACACCGCCCGCCACTACATCGGCGGCCTGCTCTACCACGCGCCGTCGCTGCTCGCGTTCACCAACCCGACGGTGAACTCCTACAAGCGGCTGGTCCCGGGCTACGAGGCCCCGATCAACCTCGTCTACAGCCAACGGAATCGGAGCGCATGCGTCCGCATTCCCATCACCGGCACCAACCCGAAGGCCAAGCGGCTCGAATTCCGTTGCCCCGACTCGTCGGGCAACCCGTACCTGTCATTCGCGGCCATGCTGATGGCCGGATTGGATGGCATCAAGAACACCATCGAGCCGCCTCCCCCGATCGACAAAGATCTCTACGAGCTACCTGCGGACGAGGCCGCGGACATCCCGCAGGCGCCGACCCAGCTGGCCGACGTGATCGACCGGCTCGAGGCCGACCACGAATACCTGACCGCGGGAGGCGTTTTCACGCCCGACCTGATCGCGACCTGGATCAACCTCAAACGCGACTACGAGATCGCCCCGCTCAACCTGCGGCCCACTCCGGGCGAATTCGCGCTCTACTACGACGTCTAAACCTCCGCGTCCTGCATCCACGCCCACCGCGGCGGTCGCGCCTGGGACCTGCGCGTCGAACGGGCCGCCGCGAGCTCCGACGCGAGTTCGCCATTGACGCCGGTCGCCGGCGGTGGCTGGCCTTTGCGCAGCGTCGCGATCAGTTCGCGGTACGGGCCGATGAGGTAGACGGTGTCGCCGGCTCTGAGGCGATCGTCGCGGCGGGGGCGCAGCCTGATGGGCCCTTCGGGTCGGGTGATCGCGATGACCCGCGTCTGAGTGGACATTTCCACCATCAGCAGCCCGTCGAGCTCGCTGTCCGGCGCCACCAGCATTCCGCCGACCATGAAGGAACGCTGCCCGACCCAGAACGTACCCAGCACCTGCAGGCCCATCGCGGCGCCGATGAACCAGGGCGCCGCCAGGTCGACGATTGACCGCACATTTTCGAAGCCGAACCGCTGGTTCACCGCGGTGCCCAGCGCGCGGCCCTGGACGCGCATCACGATCGGCACCTTGGTGTCGGATCCGAGGATCTCCAGCAGCACGATTCCGGTTTCGATGTTCTCCATGTCGTCCTGCGTCACCACCGCCACGCCGCGCGCGCGGTCGACGCGCGCCGATTCCAGCGTCTGACGCATCGTCGAATCCCCGAAGATCACCGGCACGTCGAGCTCGGCCACGGTGGACAGGAAACGGTTATTGTCGTCGCGCTCGATGACGAGCACCTCGTATCCGGCGGCGGTCAGGTCGGTCACGACGCGGATGCCGATCGAACCCAGTCCCACTACGACGACGTGGCCGCGCATGTGGCGCGCGCGCCGGAGTCCGGCCGTGTGGACGAACCGACGGGACAGCAGCAGGTCCGCGAGGACCGCGAACAGCACGGCGGTGATCACGACGCCGCCGAACATCAGCCCGATGGCGAACATCCGCAGGAAAACGGACTGCTGCGCGAAGCTGAAATCACCGAAGCCGACGGTGGTGATCGTCTCGGAGGTGAAGTACAGGGCGTCCAGCCACGACATCCGCGGGTTCCGATAGGCGAAACGCACGATCGCTGCCGAGCCGAGCGTCAGGAAGAGCAAGATCGCCAACGAGGGCAACAGCATCGGGTTCACGTCGTCGCGCATGGCTCGTGCGGCGTCGATCGTGCGTCGCAGCCGGGAGTCGCGCGAGCGTGCAGCGGTTCGGGGCGGCAAGCTGATCCCGCGTGCTTCCACTTCCTCTTTGACGCCGATCATCGAGGTCCAGTCGCCGGCGTAGACCTGCAGATCACGTCCCGGACATGGCACCACCTCTCCGGGCGTCGGCGAGTTCTTGCCGTGGACCACCGCGACCGGCGCCAGGTCGGCATAGAGCTGGCGCAGCGTCCCGTCGTGTGGCGCCTCGGATCCCCATACGACGAATTCGATACCGGCCGTTTCGAACTGGTGGGCGTTGCGCGACAGGGCGGCCTCGACCAGGGACGGCGTCGCCAGGTCGGCGACGTCCAGGATTGCGCCCGGGCCGTTGACGTCGGCCACCGCACCGCGCAGTACGTCGTTGGCCAGACGCGCTACCACGCGGACGCTCGGGCTGTATTGGCGTGCCAGCAAGGCGATTTCGAGATTTACCGCATCGTTGGGACCGGCGCAGACCACGGCACGCGCGCGGTGCACTCCGGCGCCGAGCAGATCGGCCGCGGTGTTGATCTTTATGATCCGGGCGCCCGCGCCGCGCAGCTCCTCGGCGATCGTCTTTGACAGCGCGTCGTCACCGCTGACGATGATTTCGCGGTGGAATTGAAAAATCTCACCCATTTTCGCGGCGCAGTCGAGGGTTGGCAGCGTGCGGCATAAATATGAACTATCGGCCACAATGCCGAAACGTGCCACCGGAGGACTGCACCCTCTGGGGCGCAACAGGATTGACCCGCCGTCGTCACTCGGACGAAATGGTTATGGCGTATCGGGGGTCAGAGCCAGCCGGTGCGGGCGGCGGCGACGGGCTCGGCGGGGGCGGGGGCCAATTCCCCATCGCGCACGCCCTCGAGCAGACGTTGCACGGCGGCGAGGATCTCCGGGGCTGCCGCGGCGAGTCCGGTCCTGTCGGCGTCGGTAAAGAGGTCGCTGTCGACACCGGCCCGAGCCAGCACCGTGGCCGGGTCGGCCAGCTGATCGGCAAGCCAGGACAGCGGGTCGGCCGACAGCTCGGCGACGAAGTGTCGGGGCCCGGGTTCCCAGCCGTCGAAGCGCGGATGGTGATGGGCTCGGTCCAGCGTCCCGGCCGGGCTCTTGGTCGACCCGAACAGATCCACCCGCCACACCGGCCGGGCAAAGGTGATCGGGACGCCGGCGTAGATCGACCCTTGCGGCGCAGCGCGGTCGACGAGGCGCAGCTCCAATCTGACGCCCCGTTCGGGGGTTTCCTGGCCGGCCAGCGGGGTGGGATCGACGAAGTACATGTCCCCGACGACCACGCCCATGTTCTCGAATCCGAACGCTGCGAGCATCGCGTACCCTCCCTCTTCCTCTTTTGCAGGGTAGACCGATTGACTAGCCCTCGTTGGCGAGGTCTGCGAGGAAGCCCGGCAACCGGCCGGCGCCAAAGTCATAGAACCGCGCCCACACCGGCTCGATCGCGATGCGGACCATTTGCCGGTACGTCGATCGCACGTTGCGTTCGAACTCGGCAAGTTGGGATTCGTCCATCGACCTCCGCGCCGACGCGAGGTACTCGTCGGTGATCCCGTCGACGGTTTCCAGTGTGGCCAGACCACGTATTAACAGCGCCTTCGCCTCTTCTGGCGTGGAGCCGGTGTCGATCGTCAATGCGACTTGCGGACGGGACGAAAGCGCGCGGGCCTTCGGCGAGGTCGGCGCCGTGGAGACCACGATACGTTCGCCGGTCCAATGGAACCCGACGGGGATTGCCCGCGGAAAGCCGTCGTACCCGTTGTAGGCGAGCCGGGCCATCGAACCGGAGAGCAGCTCGACCGCGCCGGGGTGACCGAGCTCGTCGGACAGTTCCTGCGCGTTCATCACGCTGCCCGACGCCGTTGCCGCACCGCCGCTATCGCGGCCTTGAGTCCGCGGCGGCGCCCCGTCGCAGGATCGGACTTGGCGAAGCCGGCCCCCAGTTCGTCGAACATCCGCTCGCTGCGGGTTTCCGGGGCGTCGTCTGCGGTGTCGCGTAAAAACTTGTCCGGCAACGAGAGTTTCGCGATCGTGCGCCACACCTTGCCGTACTGGATCAGGAATGATCCTGTGGTGTAAGGCAAGTCGTATTTGTCGCACAGGGCCCGCACCCGTATCGACACCTCGTGCAGCCGGTTACTCGGCAGGTCCGGATACAGATGGTGCTCAATCTGGTGGCATAGGTTGCCGCTCATGAACCGTAGCGCTCGCCCGGCGTCGAAGTTGGCGCTACCCAACATCTGCCGAAGGTACCACTCGCCCTTGGATTCTCCGCTCATGTCGGTCTCGGTGAATTTCTCTGCGCCGTCGGGGAAATGGCCGCAGAAGATCACCGCGTTGGCCCAGATGTTGCGGATCACGTTGGCCACGATGTTGGCCTTCAGCGTCGATGTATAGGTCGCCGCAGGCGACAACGAGGTAAGCGCCGGGTGGCCAACATAATCCTTGAACAGCTGACCTCCGATCTTGGCCAGGAACTCACGCGTTTGTTGGAGGGTGAAGTCGCGTTCGGGGCCTGCCTTGAACAGCTTTTCCAAATCGATCGTCTGTAAACCGATCCCCCACTCGAAGGCCAGCGCGAGCACGGCATTGAACAACAGGTTGCCGACGTTATAGGGCTGCCACGACTGATCCCGGGTCACCCGCAGGATGAAGTACCCGATGTCGTCATCCATGCCGAGGATGTTGGTGTACTTGTGATGCTGATGATTGTGCGCCGAAACCCAGTGCCTCGACACCGCATTCATGTCCCACTCCCAGGTGGTGGAGTGAATCTCGGGATCATTCATCCAATTCCACTGGCCGTGCATGACGTTGTGGCCGAGTTCCATGTTCTCGATGATCTTGGCCAGAGCGAGGGTCACCGTTCCGGTCCACCACGCCCAGCGTTTCGAACTGCCGGCCAGCAGGACCCGGCCCACTACATCGAGGCCGCGCTGCGCGGCGATGCTGCGGCGGATGTAGCGGGCGTCGCGCTCGCCGAGCGAGTCCTCGATGTCCAGCCGGATCGCGTCCAGCTCAACTGCCAGATTGTCGATATCGGCGGCAGTCAAGTGTGCAAAAGCCGGAACATCAGAGATCGCCATAGATTCCTCCCCCTCAGCGGACGTGCGGTCCGCTCCCTTCGATCGTCCAACGGCGCCGGTATCTCAGCGGTTCCTGCTGAGACGAGGACTTACGTGATTCTCATGTCCGCAGGTAAGGCTGCCTGTTGGCCCTTGCGAATCGGACTCGATTCGGGCCAGGCTATGACAGCACGCAGAGAAAGGTCCGCCCGATGATCAAACATGTTCTCGGAGTTTCCGTCGTGTCCTTGGCGGCCGCGGGGCTTACCGTGGCCGCGGCGCCGACGGCCATGGCGGACACCTTCTGCGGCAAGTCCAGCCGCGGGGCCTCGGTCTACGCCGGCAATTCCGACACCTCGTGCGGATTCGCCATGAGCACTGCCGAGGCCTATCACGCCCACGGTGTCGGCTCGCAACCGTTCGAGGTGCGCAGCCCGGTTACCGGACAGACGTACACGATGACCTGTACGTCCGCGGGCTCGGTGTGCCAGGGCGGCAACAACGCCCTTGTCTACTTGCGGTAGGCAGGCTCCCGTCTAAATCGCATCGAGGCACTCTTTCACCCGCGCCAGTGCCTCGTCGAAGATCTCCACCTTCTCGCCGCGCTTCTCGTTGGCCGGCTGCGCGGCGCCGCGGCCACCTTCGGTCTGCACCCGAGCCGCACCCTGGCGTCGCAGCAAGCTGAAGTTCTTCTCGCGTGCCTGCCTAAGTCGGTTTTGCAGTTCCTTCAGCGACTTCTCGTCCATGCGCGCCAGCGCCTCGGGGTGGCTCTCGCCGATCAACGAATTTTCCTGTGGGGTCAGATTCACGTGGTGGGTGCTCACCGTAGATTCATAGCCTGCGCCGGGCACGTGTGCACATCGAATCACGGGACCGATGTCACACATGCACCGGCGACAGCACGACGACCCAGGTCGCGATGTAGTGGCAGGCAGCCGCGGCGACGGTGAATGCGTGAAAGAACTCGTGATAGCCGAAGGTCTGCGGCCACGGGTTGGGCCAACCGAAGCCGTAAAGTACGGCGCCCACGTTGTACAGCACGCCTCCGGTTACGAGCAACACGACGGCTACCAAACCGGCGCCATCGAGAAGGGTTCTGGCGAACCAAATCGCCACCCAGCCGAGCAGCAGGTACATGGGCACGCCCACCACCCGCGGCGCCGACGGCCACAGCATCTTCAGGGCCACTCCGACGGCCGCACCCACACACACGATCGTCAGCACCAACATCCCGGTGTGCCGCGGCATCGCCAGCAACGCGAAAGGCGTGTAGCTGCCGGCTATGAAGATGAAAATCATCGAATGGTCGACGCGCTGCATCCATTTGTGGGCGCTGCGGGAGCGCCAGCGCACGCGGTGGTAGGCGGCACTGACGCTGAACATGGCGATGATCGTCGCGGCGTAGATCAGGGTCGCCCAACGGGCGATCGGGGACGCCTCGATAGCTGCGGCCGACACCAGCGCCGCACCGGCCACCACGGCGGCGACCGCCGAAAACGCGTGAATCCAACCGCGTGCGCGCGGCTTGTCGAGCATGTCGGCCACGGTGTCAGCGACGACCTGAGGCAGGTCGTCGTCCACCCCCGTGGCTGGCTGGATCGGCGTGTCGTTCAGGAAGCCCCCCCGTCGCCTGAACATGCGGTCGCAATTTCACACGGTGTCCCGCCGCGCGGGACAATCGTGTATGCCCACATCTCCACGTTCACAACCCGCCGGGCCGAAACCGCCGCGGGTCCGCCCCGACCCCGCGGACTTGGAGAGGTACGAAGACGAGGAACAGGCGCGCGCGGCATCGGACGAGCGCCGACTCCACGACGAGCGACCGCCGCATCACGGATAGTGCGTGAAGCCCTCAGAGCCTCTTCGCTTGCAGTGCCTTCATCACCGCGGGCACGGTCGTCGAACGCGCCGACGAAATCCGAGAGCGGCAGCGTCGGCCATCCCGGCGAGGTGGCACGGATATTTTCCAGGGCGTTTCGCACGTAGTCTTCGAACTCGGCTTTCGCGGTCCTGTCGTCACCGGATGCGGCCGTGGCGCGAATCTCCAGCATGCGGCGCAGTTCGCCGTCGCTCTGGGCGAGAGTCAGGACGAGTTCACCAAGCTCATTGACGTCCATCGCTTGCAAGGTCGCTTCCAGCGCTGGCGTGACCTGAGAGCCGTCGACGGCGCCGCTGTCGATCACCGCGAGTCCGACCGCGACCAGGTGCTTGCAGACGTTTCCGTCGGCGGCGTGCGGGCAGGTGCAGGAACCATCGGGTTGGCCTGGACCGACGCGTGGGCTTTCGCGGCTGTCACCCGCCAACCCGCGGACGTACCGGACATAGTCTTCGCCTCGGGCGTAGTCCGCTCACCGGCCACGCTGAGCAGCGCCCTCTCCGACAACGACATACCGCCATGGTGCCCGATCGACACTGCGACAGTCCTAAGGTGGGCGGCATGAACGAGCGCCACATGGCTCGCGTGCCGTACGCCCACACCCGATCTGTCGATCAGTCCTTCGTGGACACCGAGACGTAGTCGACGAGCATCGGCTGCCCGGAAATCGTTGCGCCAGTTGGGCCGCCGCCGAACGCGGCTGGGAAGCCGCCGCCCATCGCCACGTCCAGGATGACGAAGTACCCGTGGTGGGTGGCGGCGTCCCACATGGCCTCTGGGACTTGGTTTTCGTTGACCGTGTAGTAGTTGTTGCCGTCGAGGTAGTACCGCAACTGCTCGACGCTCGTACTGCGGTCCAGTTCGACGGCGTAGGTGTGAAAAGTGGTTCCGGCGTTGGTCACCGGACGTTCGCCCGAGCCGATTCCGGTGGGTTCGTTGAACGGCCCGCCGGGGTAGGTACCGCCGTGTACGGTGCCGAACACCGAACTACGGCCGTTGATGGACTCCATGATGTCGAGCTCGCCGATGCCCGGCCAGTTCGAGGCGCCGGTACCACGCGCCGCGTCACCGAGGGCCCAGAACGCCGGCCAATAGCCCTTCCCGTTGGTGGTGTTGACGTTGGGCTGCTCAATCGACGCCTCGATACGCAGCACCCCGCCGGGCGGGGCCTCAAAGTCCGTGCGCTGCGTCTCGATTCGGCCCGACGTCCAGTTGCCGGCGGCGTCCTTGATGGGCTTGATCGCAAGGTGACCGTTGCCGTCGAGGTAGACGTTGTTGGTGCTGTTGGTCATCGTCTCGATCTCGCCGGTGCCCCAGTTGCTGGCTCCGCCGGGATAACCGTGGCCCAGATCGTAGATCCAGTTGGCGCTGTTGACCGGGGAGCCGGCGGCGCCGGTGAAGTCGTCGCGGAAGATTTCGTGCCAGCCGCCGCCACCGGTGCCACCGGAACCGCCGGCGCCGGTGGCTCCTACGGCCCCGCCGGTGCCCGCGTGACCCGCAATGCCCAACAATCCGGGCGCACCGCCCGCACCCGCAATTCCGCCGACGCCGCCCTTGCCGCCGGGACCCACCACGCCTGCAGCGTTGGCTGAACCCCCGGTTCCACCGGTGCCCCCGGTCCCGCCGTCACCGCCGGCCCCGCCATTGCCGTACAACAACCCGCCATGCCCACCGACGCCGCCCGCGCCACCACTGCCCCCGGTATCACCGATCTGACCCACAGCCCCGGTCGAACCGGTGACCCCCGTTCCGCCCTTCCCACCAGCCCCGCCATTGCCAATCAACCCCGCCGAACCACCCGCACCGCCGGCCTTCCCGGCCGCCCCGGAACCACCGTCACCGCCGTTACCCCACAAGATTCCGCCCGCACCACCGGCCTGACCGGTTCCCGCCGCCCCATCGGCACCGTCGCCGATCAGCGGACGCCCCAACAACGCGAGGGTGGGCGCATTGATCGCACCCAACACCTCGCGCCCCAGGGTCTGCACCAGCGAAGAGTTGAGACCCTCCGCGGCCGCATACGCGCCCGCCCCCGCGCCAAGGGCCTGCACGAATTGCTGGTGAAACGACGCCGCCCCAGCACTGACTGCCTGAAAGGCCCGCCCGTAGTCGCCCCACAACGCCGCTACCGCCGCCGACACCTCATCCCCACCAGCGGCCAACAACTGCGTCGTCGGAACCGCCACCGCCACATTCGCGGCCCTCAACGCCGACCCAACCCCCGCCAAATCCGTTGCTGCCGACGACAACAACTCCGGACCCACTAGCAAGTTCACCATCTAATTGCTCCTCTGATGTCGACCGAAAGTCGTCAATCGCCGATGTCGAATGTCAGCTGTGTGGGCGGGCGAGAATTGCCCAGGATCAGCACGGAACTTTGGCTGTTCACGTCGTCATAGGGGAAGCCGTAGGCTTTGTTGTCAATGCTGTTCTCGTGGAAGAACTCTGCGTAGTTGTTGTACCGTCCCCCCTCCGGGTAGTAGGCGGAAGCGTTGTCCCATTGATCCGGCGAAGTTGCCACACCTCGGTTGAATGCCGCATCGAGCTCGGCGAGGAAAGCCCCCTGTTGGCCCGTGCCGACGTAGGGGCCGTTGGCCGCAAAGGTTTGCGCCGTCGTGGGTTTCGTCATCGTGTACGTCGTGGTACTGCCCCCGTCGGTGGTCACGCTGTACACGAACTGGTTGCTCGCGTTGACCTGGCCGTGCACCGTGTAGCCGGCGCCGTCGTAGTAGAACGGCTTGGTTTGATAGGTCGTCCAGAAGTCGTTGATCGGTGGATCGAGCCAGGTGGTCAGGCCTGCGGGCTGGACGGTCCGCGGAGACAAGATCCGCACCGGGTCGCCGTTGGCATCGCTGACGATAAGTGACTGGAACGCTTGGGGCTCCGTCGCCCTGAACTGCTGGAACACTTGATCCCGCGACATGGTCATGCCGGTGGTGGCCGAATAGCCGCTGGAGTTCTGTGTCACCGTAGCCGAGAACGGAAGCCCGAACTGGTCTACCTGTGTTGTGTTGCCGCCGAAGGGAATTGCGCCGTTCTTGAAGGTCAACTCGTACCAGTCGTAGACCGTGGTGTAATTCGGATCGGTCGGATTCGCCGGGTTGGGGCCCGCCCAGCCCTTATCGTCGGGGCTGATTCCGATGTAGAGGGGCTGCTTCTCCGATATATACATCCGCGCCCCTTGGAGTTCGGGCGGCATACGGAAGTTGCCCGCCTCGTCGAGGGTGAAGGACATATCGGCGTAGTTCTTTCCGTTGTGCGTGAGGTGGTCTGGGGCGTTGGCTGCGTTGTGGTCGATCGGGTGCGCGACGCCGTTCTGGTCGATCCAAGCCCAGTGGCCCGGTGAGGTCTGGCCGATAACGGTCACGTAGACCTGGTTGTCAGGCAAGCCGGTGTGGTTGATGAAGACGTCGGGGAACGTTCCGGCGGGGCCGCTGTCACCGGGAGTGCCGATGGGGCCGCTGTAACCGTGAGCGCCGGTGGCACCGGTGCCCCCGTCCGAGCCCGCGTGACCAGGGCTGCCCAATAATCCGGGCGCGCCGCCCGCACCCGCAATTCCGCCGACGCCGCCCTTGCCGCCGGGACCCACCACGCCTGCAGCGTTGGCTGAGCCCCCGGTTCCACCGGTGCCCCCGGTCCCGCCGTCACCGCCGGCCCCGCCATTGCCGTACAACAACCCGCCATGCCCACCGACGCCGCCCGCGCCACCACTGCCCCCGGTATCACCGATCTGACCCACAGCCCCGGTCGAACCGGTGACCCCCGTTCCGCCCTTCCCACCAGCCCCGCCATTGCCAATCAACCCCGCCGAACCACCCGCACCGCCGGCCTTCCCGGCCGCCCCGGAACCACCGTCACCGCCGTTACCCCACAAGATTCCGCCCGCACCACCGGCCTGACCGGTTCCCGCCGCCCCATCGGCACCGTCGCCGATCAGCGGACGCCCCAACAACGCGAGGGTGGGCGCATTGATCGCACCCAACACGTCCTGTTCAAAAGTCCGCAACAACGAACCGTTGAACGCGTCCGCGCCTACATACGCGCTCGCGCCCGCGCTAAGGGCCTGCACGAACTGTTGGTGAAACGACGCCGCCCCAGCACTGACTGCCTGAAAGGCCCGCGCGTAGTCGCCCCACAACGCCGCTACCGCCGCCGACACCTCATCCCCACCAGCGGCCAACAACTGCGTCGTCGGAACCGCCACCGCCAGGTTCGCGGCCCTCAACGCCGACCCAACCCCTGCCAAATCCGTTGCTGCCGAAGATAATCCCTCCGGACCCACCACCACGTAGGACAACGCTGACCTTCCGCCGATCGACCATGGGAACAAATAATCAATCGTTTGATAGTAAACTTATTGGACAGATTTGCAACGATTTGGTCACGATTTTCTGTACGTGTTGCCCCACCGGGACTGGCCACTCCGGGCGCGCGGAGCTCTCCAAGCGCGCACCGTCGCGTGCCGTAGCGATGAGTTTCGCCCTCCAGTGCAGTCTGGTCTGCATGGGCAAACTCATCTATGGCTTCAACGTGTCGGTAGACGGGTACATCGCCGACACACAAGGCAACATCGACTGGGGCGAGCCGAGCGAAGAGCTGCATCAGTACTGGAACGACTTCGAGCGGGAGACCGCCTTGGCGTTCTACGGTCGGCGGCTCTACGAACTGATATCCGCGTACTGGCCGACCGCCGACGAGGCCCCAGACGCGACACCCCTCATCGTCGACTTCGCCCGCATCTGGCGCGATATGCCCAAGGTCGTGTTCTCGCGCACCCTGGAGTCCGTCGGCTGGAATTCCCAACTGGAACGCGGCGACCCGGTCGAGGTGGTGACGAAGCTGAAAGCCGAAACCGACGGCACCCTGGAGGTGGCCGGGGCGACGTTGGCCGCGCCGATCGTGCAGGCCGGACTGGTGGACGAATACCGGCTCGTGATTGCGCCCACCGCCGTCGGAGGTGGCACCCCGTTCTTCCCGACACTGCCGTCATGGATTTCGCTGCGACTGTTGGAAACCCGCACCTTTCCGTGCGGCGCGGTCCTGCTGCGATACGCGGCGAAACACGATTGATCGGGCTGACACAGCCAGGCGAGCTGCGAGCAGGCGACCGAGTTGCTCGGCTACCGGGTCCGGACCCCGCTCAAAACCAGGTACGCCCGGTAGTCAGTTGCCGCAGGAAGCCTAACCAACGAGGGTGACGGAGTTAGACCGGCGCAGCTTGCCCGACGCCGTCTTCGGGATGGTTCCCGGACCCAGAACCACGACGTTGCGTGGCCGCATCTCGACCTCGGCGAGCACTTCGTGCGCCACCTGGTGCTCGATACGGCGCACCTCGTCGGGGTCTTCGAAGGCATTCGACTCGACCGCCACGGCGAAGGTCTCGCGCGAAAGTCCGGCATCGAGTCGCACGGCCACTGCACAACCCGGGCGCACACCTTCCACCCGGCCCGCCGCCCGCTCGATGTCAGTTGGGTAGATGTTCCGCCCGGCCATGATGATGACGTCCTTGACGCGGCCACACACGATGACGTGACCGTTCTCCATCCGATAACCGAGGTCACCGGTGGCGTACCAGCCGTGCCGATCCTGCGCCGCGATGAATCCGCCCATCGTGAGATAGCCGGAAGTGACCGAATCGCCACGCAACTCGATCACCCCGACCCCCCGGGCGGCCAGGATATTGCCGTCGTCGCCAACGATGCGAGCCTCGATGCCCTGCAACAGCGGCCCCAGCGAGGCCAGCCGGCGAGTGTTGCCCTTGGTGGCCCGCACCGCACGGCCCAGCGCCGCCAGCAGGTCGGCGTCCACCCGATCGACCACCAGACCAGCGCCGCACTTTGAGAACGCCACTGCGAGCGTCACCTCGGCCATCCCGTAGGCCGCCAACATCGCCTGGGGCCTGAGCCCAAACGGGGCACCGGCATCACACAAGTCCTCGACGTCGGCCGGCTCGACGGGCTCGGCACCCGACAGTGCGATGCGCAATGTGGACAGGTCGAACTGGCCGGGCTTGGCCTGCTTGCGCAGCCGCTTGGCGAACAGCGCGTAGGCGAAGTTGGGGGCCGCCGTCATCGTCCCCTGGTACCTGTCGATCAGCTTGGCCCACAGCAGCGTGTCCCGCATGAAGTCCGCCGGGGTGACCTTGACCAACTCGCCGCCGAAGTACATCGGAAAGGTTAAGAAGCCGATCATGCCCATGTCGTGGAACAGCGGGAGCCAGCTGATCATCACGTCGGTGTCGACGTTGAACTCGGCACTGATGGACATCGCCTCGAGATTGGCGAATAAGTTGCGATGGGTGATCTGAACAGCTTTGGGAGATCCGGTAGAACCGGAGGTCAACTGCATCAGCGCCAAATCGTCCTCGCCGGTCTCGATGGGGTCGATCGGCTCGTATGCGAGCAGCTGCTCGACGGTCAGCACCTTGATACCGCGCTCCTCCAGCACCGGTATGGCTGCCTGAAACGGGTCCGAGACTATGACCGCCTTGGCCTCGATCATGTCGACGACGGTCGTGGTGTCCTCGGCCCAGATTGCCAGGTC
The DNA here is from genome assembly GCF_059812195.1 of Mycobacterium sp. NGS68. Classification (NCBI taxonomy): domain Bacteria; kingdom Bacillati; phylum Actinomycetota; class Actinomycetes; order Mycobacteriales; family Mycobacteriaceae; genus Mycobacterium; species Mycobacterium sp. NGS68. The sequence continues at coordinate 114,806 of NZ_JCALCE010000016.1, forward strand.
GGTACGCGGGGTGGGCTGATGCAGCATGGTCAGGCTGGCGCCCCGCATCCACAGCCCCTGCGCGGTCGGCGGGATCTCGACCGGCGCGCCCGCCAACACCCCCACCGCGTCGCCATGGCCTACCCCGGCAGCTGCCAGCCCACCAGCTATCCGGCGCGCCCGCTCGTGAACCTCGCGCCACGTGTGGCGAACCGGGGTCTGTGGCTCACCGGTCACCATGCCCTTGGTGCTCGTATAGGCGTTGTGGAACATCTTCGCGGCAAATCTGCTCACAGCCAGCTCCTCGGTTCCCGACCCTTTCCCAAAGGTCCGGGATCATATGCTCCGCCCGCCGGGCACCACGACGTGGCAGGCGCGCCCACGCAGGTAAGCGCGGTTAGGTCCCAAATCAGCGACGAGGCAGGCAAACCTGCGTTTGATTGCACGATCAGCAAAATCCGGTCCACGTACAACACCGGTGGGCCCTCGTAGACCGCCCATCGGAGCATTTAGCGGATGAGGAAATTACCTGTGTTTACTTTGCGCTGCTCGTAACCGGGTTTACCTTAGACGGAACTGCCCCGGAATGTGCGGAGACGACATATCCTGGATAAAAATAGAGTCGCTGCGAAAAGCGGCCGCCGGATCGGAAATCGCGGCGACCCCGTCATCGTCGTCAATGCACTAGACGACGAGGCTCATCTTTTTACGAGCACTACCACTTCGTTCTCGTCCGCAACCGCGAACGTCGCCTGGTCGTGAAGGTGGCTACAGCGGCGAAGGCCCTCGGTTGACGCCCCCGTACACCGCTGAGGTCGATCGCTCTCGATCCCCGTAGCGACGCTGTGCCGCAATGGCTTTCACGTCTGACCGACGACCGAAACTCAATGGCCAGGCTTACTAGGTCACGGAACACTGGACTAAGGACGTGACCTCGCTGGACGACGTGCTGGACTGCTTATCCCTAATCGTTCCATTCACGGCGATCTGGAAGACGCAGGCTGGCCTTTCGTACTTGCGGTTATGGACAGCATCTGCGAGGCGTTATTGACCGTGAATATAAGGGACCACGGGGCGGACTGATCGGTCAATGTCGTCGACTGGCCCATCGTTGCGTCGTCGTACAACACCGAGGAGGCCGTCCGAGGTCACCGGTGTATATCTGACGGTATCGCCGACAGCGGCCCCGGCATCGGGCAAGGTTAACAAGGAAGCTCAGCTGCGAGCGCGGCGATTACAGCAAATTTTGATTTCATCGGCTGATCCTTGGGGGCGGGTGCTGCTTAGATATTCGCGCTGTCGGCACACGAACCACCCAACCGCGCTTGACTAGCGGAACAATTGCGCCGCGGAAGCATAGCCGTTGGTTGAACGACCGTCGAGTCATCGCCGCAGCTCAGAGCCTACGTTCCTGCGTCGGGTCGCACGGTGTTAGCTTTAACCATTGACTCTGATTTGGCCCCCGGTCCGCGTCTGCGCCAGGTGGCGTTGGTTGCCCGCGACTGCGACAAGGTCGCGGTTGCCCTGCAGGAGATGTTTGGCTGGCCGGACCCATTCCATGATCCAGGGGTCGGCGAGTTTGGGCTAGTCAATGCCGTTTTTGCGGTGGGCGACACCTTCGTGGAAGTTGTCTCTCCCGTAAGGCGCGATGCTACCGCGGCCCGTTACTTGGCTCGCCGTGGATCAGACAGCGGCTACATGGCCATATTCCAGATGCCGTCGCTTAGTGAGGCCCGCCAGCGGGTGGCCGATCTGGGCGTTCGCGTGGTCTGGAAGCTTGACCTCGACGACATCGCCGGCACCCACCTGCACCCCAAGGACACCCCTGGGGCGATCGTGTCCCTGGACTGGGCGTCGCCCAGTAGCTCATGGCGCTGGGCGGGACCGGCATGGACCCGAACCGCGCCCGATCACCCCGCCGGCGGCATCGCCGGCATCACGGTCGAGGTGGAGAAACCGGCGGCGGCGGCTCAGCGGTGGGCCCAGATTCTGGGGCTCCACGCGGAGACGGACGACGGGCTAGCTGTGGTCCGCCTAGAGTCGGCCGGCCAAGCCTTGCGGTTCGTCTCGGCGGCCGACGGCCGAGCCGAAGGCATTACCGAGGTTTGGTTGACCCCAGACCTGGCGGGCTTGCCCGACGGTGACGGGCCGGTCGCTGAGATTGGCGGTGTGCGTTTCGTGGTGGGTGCGCCGTGAGCTGGAGCAATAATCAGAACCTGTGGACGACCCTCGGCGAGGTGTCGTGAAAGTGGGCGCGACGGCGCACTCGGGTTCTGGAAGGCGGTCCGGGAGGTGTTCCGGGCCACCCGCGAGCAACGTTGCTGGATCCACAAGCAGGGCAACGTTTTTTCCCGCGCTGCCGAAGTCGGCACATCCAGCTGCGTTGGCGGCGATCAAGGAGATCTACAGGTCGCCATCAAGGCCTTCGAGATCGACTACGGCGACAAGTATCCCAAGGCGGTCGCCAAGATCATCGATGACGCCGACGTGCTGTTGGACTTCTACAAGTATCCGGCCGAGCACTGGATCCACCTGAGAACGACGAATCCGATCGAGTCGACGTTGGCGACCTTGCGGTTACGGACCAAGGTGACCAAGGGCCCCGGATCCCGAGCGGCGGGAATTGCCATGGCCTACAAGCTGATCGACGCCCCGAATCGCCTGGTTGTCGGAGGTGGCTGGTAGAACTAAAAGCCCTGAACCACGGCGAGTGGTGTGAGCCGCAGCAGGACGGCCAGGACGCCAGGGAGCCTGTTGTGACAACGTGTGACTGCCAGGAGGGCATTCCTCGCGAATCAATCAAGCCCCCAGCCAGTGGCACACCACGAACATATCGAAAGTAATTTTGCTTCGTTCAAATCGAGAGCTTATCGGCGACGGGAGATTTCTCGGTCCTTGCTATCAGGGCAATAATGAAAGGAGCCAGTTAATAGCGCTTTGCATATATCCAAGGGCTATCCCGATCGGAACCAACACCAGGAAAAACCCAAAAAACCCCCCAACTAGAGCAAGAATTAATGCGATGCTTGCTACAAGATTTACGATTGGTCCTATGATAGGGATCTGCACCGCATCGCCTAATATCGAATTCAGATTACTCCAGAATTTCTGCAAAAAGCCGGCGAGCATGTCTTCAATGCTGGTGTACGTGGCCGCGCTTGCTTTCAAGTTCTGAACAAACTGCTCGTGGAAAGCCGTCGCCTTGGTGGCGAGCGCTTGATAGCCCTGGGCACGTTCGGAGAACAGGTGCGCGATCCCCACCGACACCTCGTCAGCGGCTGCCGGCGTCAAAGCAATAGTCGACTGGGCCGCTACCGCGTGAGCCTCGCTGAGGTCCGAGCGGATAATGGCCAAATCCGTAGCCGCCGATGTCATCATGTCCGGCGCTGCGATCACATAAGACACCTCGCACCCTCCTAATGGCGGCTATCAGTGTTGGCGTTCCTTTTAGGCCGGTATGCAGTACTGGACTACTGCCTTTTCCGCGGCTCTACGTTGGTGCTCAATAAGTACGGCGAAAGCGCCTCTGAGAGCCATGGCCTGACCCCGTTTGGCTGAGCCACGGTGGGTGAGAGTCTTGGGGCCCGCGTTGTGGGCAGGAAGGCTTCACAAGATCGTGGCGCAAGGAAGCGGGACAGTCCCGAGCAGATTGTGCGCAAGCTGGTGGCAGCCGATCGGCTGCTGGCCGAAGGGTCAGGTCAGCTCGGTCTTCTGTTCATTCCACCCGGCGAGCCGTGGCGCAACGACTACGTCGAATCGTTCAACTCCCGGATCCGCGATGATGCTTGAACCTTCACAGCTCCTGGTCTCTGGACCGGGCCAGGGTGGTAATCAGCGATTGGAAACACGACTACAACTATCACCGTCGGCACTCGTCGCTGGGTTATCAGCCCCCAGCCCGCTACGCCGCACGCTGCACTCACCGTGAAGCGGACCCACGCGATGGATGAATGTTCGCGCTGAGCGACCTAGCTTGGCGCGAGCAGCGCGTTAACGAGGGTCTGTTTCATCCAGTGGCGGAATTGGTCGAGGTCGTAGTCGAGGCGGCCGACGAGCAGTTCGTAGCTCTCAGGACTGGCGATGGTCCATGCGGTGTCGATCGCGGCCGTGCGTGTGAGTCCGTCCCGCAGTCGCGTTGTTGGGATGTCGGTGAGAATTCTGGTGAAGGTTCGGTGGCGGAGCAATTGGAGTTCGTTCCAGTCGGCAGCGATTTCCGGGTCCACAGCAGCGGCGTCGCGATAAAGACGCCATCCCGTTGCGGCGCGGCCCGCTATCTCGGCGACCATATCCGCCAGTTCGGCCAATCGTTCCTGCGGCGCTAGGCCACCGAATCGGTCGGCGGCATCCTCGGGTGAGCCTGCCCCGCCGGCGAGGACGTGCTCCATGTAGCCCCGCAGCAATTGCCTCTTGCTCCCCCACGCGAGGTAGAGCGTCTGCAGCGATACCCCAGCTGCCGCGGCAAGTCGGTTGACCGTTGTCCCCGCGTACCCGTGTCGAGCGAACTCGGTTGCCGCCGCCTCCAGCAGGCGGCTTCGGGTATCACGACGCAACGCATCGCCGACTTTTTTCTGACGGCTGCGGTAATCGCCTCCTGCAGACCGGTCAGCGTTCATAGACATAGAGTAACCTATGTTTTAGAGTGTCGCTATGATGCACTAGAGCATGGCTCCAATCCGTGGACGAAGGTAGCGAATCGTGACGAAAACATTAGACAAGCCATGGAAGCGGCGCGGGCGCGCCGCATACGCGCGGGGTCGAAGGGCAGCATTTCTGCGCCCCCCGGTCACGGTGCGCCCGATGCCGGCAGATGTGGAGAAGCAGCATGATGTGCCGGTGCGCATGCGCGACGGTGTCACGTTGCGGCTCAATCTGTTCCGGCCCGCCGGCGCCAGCGATCCGTTGCCTGTGCTGTTGTCCGCGCACCCGTACGGCAAGGATGCGATGCCAACACGAAAACACGGCCGATGGTCAATAAACCCGCAGTTCCGGATCATGAACCAGCCGGCACCCTTGGAGATCTCAGACCAAACCAGCTGGGAAGCGCCCGACCCGGCCTGGTGGGCCCAGCAGGGTTATGCAGTCATCAACCTCGACACACGGGGCGGGGGTCACTCCGAAGGCCGCGGAGACCTGTTCTCCGACCAGGAAGCCGACGACATCTCCCAAGTGATCGCATGGGCCGCCGAGCAGCCGTGGTCGAACGGCCGAGTCGGGATGCTCGGGGTGTCGTACCTAGCGCTATCGCAGTACAAGGTCGCCGCCCTCAACCCCTCGGCCTTGAAGGCGATTTGCCCGTGGGAAGGATTCACCGACGCCTACCGAGATTTCTGCACCCCCGGTGGTGTGGTCGAGAACGGCTTCGCCCGAGTCTGGCTGTTCGTCAGCGCTCGGATCGCACGGTTGAATCCAAACTTCGCGGCCGAGCGTCGCAGACACCCGCTCCGGGACGCGTGGTGGGACGCCATCACACCCGACCTGTCGAAAATCACCGTCCCGATCCTGGAGTGCGCCAGCTTCTCCGACGCCAACCTCCACAGCGTGGGATCGATGCGGGCATTCCAGCAGGTCGCCTCCAAGCACCGCCACGCCTACACCCACCGCGGACCCAAATGGGCAACCTTTTACAGCGAAGAGGCCTGCACCTACCAACGGCAGTTCTTCGACCGGCACCTCCGCGACAAGGATGTTGCGGAACTCCCCCGCATCCGCTTGGAAGTCCGGGATCGCCGTGATCACATCGTCGAGGTGCGCGACGAACAGGAATGGCCGATCCGCCGCACCGAATGGCGACGACTCTACCTGGCCGCCGACGGCGTGCTCAGCGAAACCGAACCACCAGCCGGCAGAGTCACATTCAAGCTGAAGCGCTGTGCGGCGGCGTTTGACTACCACTTCCACCAAGACACCGAACTCAGCGGTCCAATGACGCTGCGGCTCCACATTGCAACCACAGGAGCCAAAGACCCGCGGTTGTTCGTCGGGACCGAGAAGTGGTCGCAGGGTGAACCCGTTCCCTTTGAGGGCTCCTACGGATACGGGCGCGACCACCTCGCGCAAGGCCGTCTGCGCCTCGCCTTGCGCGAACTAGACCCACTACGCAGCACACCCCATCAGCCTGAACACACCTTCCGGACACTGCAACCGGTCCACGACGCCGAGAAGATGGAAGTCGTGATCCCGTTAAGCTCGTCCGCAACGCTATTCCGGGCGGGCGACGCCCTGCGACTCATGATCGCCGGCCGCTACCTGCAACCACGCAACCCGTTCTTTGGTCATTTCCCCACTCACTACCAACCAAGCAGATCGGGCAAAGCCACCATCACCTGGACACCGGACCAACCGTCTACTCTCGAAATCCCGGTCATACCAACGATAGTGGCCGCTCCCTCTGAGTCCGCGCGAGGCTAGACCTGCTCCTACGCCCGTTCGAGTACGCCGCATCAAGGAAAACGGCGACTGGATTGCGCCGAGATGACTACCTGTTCTCCAGGGCAAGCTGGACAAGATCGGCGCGGCTCGGGTCCACCATCGCATCGCGAGTCGCTCGGCTCCGATGAGCCGATAGGACGGGACTGAGTCCGACAGCCCCTCGCTGGGCCTGCCGAGCCAGAATTTGATCGCCCATGATTCTCCAGGTCTGAGAACGCCTCGCGCGTTCTCTCCGCGGAGGGCGAGCAAGGTTTTTGCAAGCTAAGCTAAACATTGAAAATAGTTCTATGACTCCCGCTAGCCCTGGACCAATTTTTGGGGTCCGGCCAGCCACGCTCAGCCTCCGACGCGACTATCCGCGCCGGCCCGATGGGCAGCCGCATTTTCGCATTGCAGCCTGCGTTCGCCGTCTCAACCGGTTGGACGTGGGTAAGTTCCGGGCGGGTGAAGTACGCCCAATGGCCTTGCCGAACAACGCCAGCAAACATGCAACGCAAACAAAGGCGCCACCGCAGCCGATAATCGCGCCCCATCTTCGCGTGGTCCCCGATCGCTTCAGCAAACCAATGTAAGCCGTACCGCACGTCGCGAAGGAGAGCGCGAACTTGCCGCCGAATGAACCCGCGCGTCGACCGTCCACCGCAAATTCCACCACAGGGAGCTCACCGAAGGACTTGGGGAGGTTCGACCGGAGTCAGTGTGGACGGCGTGAGATCCAACGGGTCTCGCCGATAGAGCCGCACCTCAGTGCTGGAGTTTGCGCACACACTCCCGGCTGCCGGTGATGCTCAGTAAAGTGCGCGATGGAGCAACTCTCAGGCGTGCGAGGTCGAGGCAGGAGCGGAACGGATGGGGACGCTGTGACCGAAGGCAAGGATTTACTGAAAGACGAAGACCGCAACGCGATTGAAGATGCGATCATAAACTCTAGGTCCGCCTGGACCGAGTTCCTCAACGACAATAGCTACGAGCCTGATCGCTTCCTGGCCATGAAGTATGTGCCATCCAAGTGGGCGCAGGGCTACCTACGTTCGCCCAACAGCGGCTTCTTCATCGGGAATAAAGACTTTACGTGGGGCAAGGCCGTCTACGTGACCGGTGTTTCGGAGCCGCTTTCCACCGCGATCTACGGCCGTGTCGGGATCGTCTCATGGTTTGAACCCGACCAGGAATGGAGGGTGTTCGACGCTCGTGATCCGAAGAAGGCGCGCCTATACCTGAATTGGTTGAACGCACAACCGGTTTACCCAGACGCGGTTCTCACGGTGCACACCGACCATTGGTTGCACGGCCTCCGGAACGACTTCCGGGAGCAGTTCGCGATCGACGTGGTCCTGTGCTATCCGGACGAATTCGACTCACGCAACTGGTATACGAACCCGAAGGATACGTGGCTGTGCGTCAGTGATTGGGTTATGGGGCCGGCGCAGGCCCCCAGGCAGCGCCGACTGGCGGATTTCAGCTACTCCGAGCGATTCCCCGAGGTAAGGCTCACCGTTATTCCCGAAGAGGAATTCGTAATCCCCGCCGAAGATCCGAAGCATCCTGTTCGCCCGCCTGTCCCGCCGCTAACGCGTGTTCCGCAACTTGCCATCAGTGGAGCAGGCCCGCTAGCGCAGCACCCGCAGGCCTACTGGCATCAGAAGATTGCTCAGGCGTACCAGAATCACGAGATCGTGCGAGTGCCGTCATGAGCCTAATTTCACTTGCTGCACCACGAATTCGCCTCGCCGTGGCTGATGAAGGTTATGAGCAGGAGCTGTGCGATGCCGTCCGTGAGGGCGACGAAGCATTCCGCACACTTGTGTATTCCCCAGTTAACCCACAGGAGCTCGCGGCACTGACATCGACCGAATGGCAGTGGTACGCGGATTGGCGGCAAGCGCTCGGCGGTCAGCTCGATCCTGTCGTACTGGCCCATCTCACGGCTGCCACATCAACACGATTCACGCGATACGCAGTCCATAAGCTTGTGTTGCGCGATCCGGAAACAAATCAACGTGCGCGCGAGTTCGGGGAGCCTCCTCCAAACGGCCCCGGCGCGATCGGGCTGAATTGGCTAGACGGGCAGGCGCAAGGCAGACGAGTGATTGAATCGGTCCTGCGCGCCATCGAGCGGGGAGAGAGCATCGGAGATGATGAAATGCCCGAGCTAAGGCGCAACGAAGCGCTTGAGCTGATGCGCGACGCGCTGCAATGCGCGACCGAAGCCTCGTGGTTCCTACTGAGGCGATTGACGTCGCTCGAAGACATTTTTGGCGCAGGTGATTCGGTGAGAAAAGAGCTCGGAGCCTTCGTGCGAGCGCATAACATCGAGCCGGGACTTTGGGAGCGCTGGGGGCGCGTTGAACTCCCCGACCGCTAGTGAAGATGCCTTTGCAGATGCATCACGCGAAAGCGAACATCATCACGTACTTCGGCCCGGCGTCTCGCTCAATGCTTGGGAATCGCGCCAATCCGAACTTATCAAGGAGAGGGACGACGTTTCGTCGGAACTCTTAACCACTCAAGCTGAGCGCAAGAATCTAGACGTCACCGAAAGTGCGAAGACCTCGAAGCTCCATCGTCGGGACGGCTCCTTTACCCAGCTGCGCAGAGGCTGATCCCAGCTCGCAAACAGCGGGACAGGTTTCCCTGACGGCGAGTTCGTAGTGCCAGGTCAAGGCATATTTCTCTAAGTCGGGCTGACAAGAATTGAACCTGCGACCACTTGACCCCCAGTCGGCTCTGAGGGGTGTTCGGCCGTATCAATTGATGTCTGAATCGCCGTTGGAACTGGGCGAACTGTCGCGTGCCATCCCAGCCCTTCTCGGCGCGTTTCGCGGGGGTTGTGACAACGTGTGACAATCAGAATGTCTATGGTCGGTCATTGCTATCGACCGACGGGGCCGACAGGCAGTCTTTATGGCGGTGGAGCGGTCGGCGGCGACGAAATGCTCCCCGAGCGAACAGACGCAACTATTCATATGCTCGGCTCGGTGCCAGCGGACCTTGTCGGCGGCGACGAAATACTCCCCGAGCGCTGCGTGGTTGCGGCTATCGGTGGTTTCCGAGTGATAGCCGCGGAGAATCCCGCGCCTGGGTTGAACCGAGTTTGTGCCTTGTCGCCACACGGGGTCCCTTTTAGTCGCGGGTAAGTCCCCTGGGGTGGTGGGGACCAAAGTGTCGACGGCATGTGAAATCTGAACCCGGAGCGGCAAGGGGTCAGTTTTGAGCCGCCGCCGACATCAGATGGTGCATTTCAGCCCGACGTGGGCGGCGTGGTACCCGAGCCGGCTATAGAACGCCCGAGCCCTTTCGCGAGCCCCGTCTGTAGTTACCTGAGCCAACTGTGCCCCGTGAGCTCGGCCGTAGTTGTGTGCCCACTCGACGAGCGCAGTACCTAGACCCTGCGAACGTTCGGCTTTGGCGACCCGTAATCCCTCGATCTGGAGCCGGGTGACGCCGCCGCGGGACAGCCCGGGAATGATGGTCAATTGAACAGTCGCGACGACCATATCGGAACCGTTGAGGACGACTCCGAGATAGTTGGATCGGTTGCGAACAACGATGTCGTAGGCCGCCTCGTAGCGTTCGAGTTCGGCGCTTTCGCGATCCTGACCGAATTCGTCGTCGGAGAGCAGCTCGGCGATCACCCCCACGTGGTCGCGCGTCGCGCGCTGTACGCGGAATGTGCGGCCCGCTATCCGCAACAGTCCACGAACCGAGGACCGCGCCAGTGCCTGTAGGCGCGCCACCAACAGGTCCAGCCACCCCCCCACGTTGGTTCGTGCCTCCGCGGTATCCGGGTAGCGGCATCGCAGATGTAGCCCGGACTCATCCTGGATGAACCAGAGCATGACGCCGTCGGTGTGGATGCTCGCGCTCACATACTGGGCGTCGAGTCCGACCGAGTTGATGCGCACCGGAAGTCTGCGTTGGTCCAGCCAGGAAATGGCGAACATGCCGGGCGCGATGGGCATTCCACCCCACGGAGCCAGTACGTCGGCCAGTGGCCAGGAACCAAGCTGCACGGCTTCTTTGACGGCCGCGGCCGCGGCGTGCGGCTCGGCGACCGACGACTCCAGGACCGAATTGGTGATGAACCAGCCCACCGAGTCGTGCCATTTGTCTTCAAACCGGCTGTGCACGGGGAAAACGGCGCGCAGCGGCGCCCCGGCCAACTCGCGAGTCACCGCAGTCATGGCGGCCACCGCGAGTGCCAGAGTCGAGACACCGTCATTGCGTGCCTGCGCGGCGAACGCGGCGCCGTCATCGACATCGAACACGTCGCGCACTTCAACGCGTTCCGGATGCGGCCCGGACTCACCCAACGGCAGCGGAAACCGTGGCATCACCCCACCGCTGTCGCTGAGGATTTGTGCCCATCGCGCGCGCACGCGGTCCGGTGCCGCGGGACGGTCCAACAGTGCTTGCGTGTGCATGACAAATGCCGGCGGAGGTTGCAGCGACGACCTACGTCCGATCCGCGCGTCGGCGAGCATCGACAACAGGTCACGGGCAATCACCAGCATCGACCACATGTCCACGTGCGCGTGGTCGGCGGCGATCACCACCGTCAATCCAGCGGCAGTCTCCAACACACACAACCGATGTGAGGGCCGCTGATAGGGCGAGCACGTCGCATTGAGAACTAGTCGCAGTGCGTCGTTGACCGCCTGGCCCGGAGCGATCTCATGCTCCACCCACTTGCCTGGGTAAATATCGATCTCATGCAACTGCGGATCGCCGTCCGCCCCGGGTGTGAATGCCGTTCGTAGGGTGCCGTGGTGGGCGATCACTGCCAGCCACGCATCGGCCAACGATTGGCGGCTGACCCCCGCCGGCAACCGAATGGACAGAGCCATCCAGGAGCCGGGTCGTGCGCCCGCCCCAACGTGTATGCGCTGGTCAAAAGACACCGGCAAGTGCCGGCCGAGGTCGGACACCGCCACGTCGTAGCCCCAGAGTCGTCCGAAGGGTAGCCGCAGGTGCGCCACGTTGGTCAGCCGCATGGCGGTACCCTAACGCCCCAGATAGCCTGAATGCTCGGTCAGGGAGGTCGGCTCCGGGACGAGTCGTCCGGTCATGAAAAGAGTTGCGTGATGTCCACTTTCGTGGTCCCGGGAGCAGAGCTTGCGGTTGAACTGAGCGACGAAGGCGGCCACCCGGTGGTTCAACTGCACGGACTTACCTCCAGCCGCGTGCGCGACCGAGTGCTCAATCTCGACCTCGGCAGGGGGCTCAGCGGGACCCGATTGCTGCGGTACGACGCACGCGGCCACGGCAAGTCGACCGGGCGCAAAGTACCCGAAGATTATCGGTGGGAACGCCTTGCCGAGGATCTTCTACGACTGCTCGACAGATGGTTTCCCGGCGAACGGGTGCACGGAGTCGGCCCATCCATGGGTGCCGGCACGCTGCTGCACGCTGCTGCACGCGAGCCCGACCGTTTCGTCGGTCTCACGCTGATGGTGCCGGCCACTGCGTGGCAAACCCGGCCGGCGCAGGCGCTTAATTACCGGGTTGCGGCCGAAATTATCGAAACCCAGGGAGTCGGGGCATTCATCGCCTTGGCGCGTGAGGCGACTCCGCCGCCAGCCACGGTTGGCGCGCCCGAAACAGTTCCCGATGTCGCCGATGCGTTGCTGCCATCACTGTTTCGCGGTGCGGCTCTCAGCGACCTTCCCGCTCGTGAAGCCCTTGCACGAATCGATGTGCCGACGACGATTCTGGCCTGGATCGACGACCTGGCGCATCCGCTGTCGACCGCGGAATCACTTGCCGCAGTATTGCCGCAGTCAACGCTCAGCGTGGCGCACAGCCCGGCCGACGTCGAGACCTGGCCCCAGATACTGAGCCAAGACGTCGCTCGCAGAGGATGACTGACACCGCGGGGTGGTCGAGTCAGGAACCTCTTGCCACAGCTGCGCCATCATCCCCCACCTTGCAGGGTCTCACGATCCACTGCATCCACCAGCACCTTGACCACGGCATCTACGGGCAAGTGCGCCCGCCGAATGCCCGGAATCCGGATGTGATGCGAAAAACCAACGCTGCGGTACGAGAGATCATTTCTGCAGCTCATGTCCTATTTCTCCCTGTCGGGCTGACAGGATTTGAACCTGCGACCACTTGACCCCCAGGAGCGGGTTGCACCATCGCCGCAGGTCGCGGGTCCGCACTCCGATGGCGCGACCTGGTCTTTCGCTGCCGTTGTCGCACCGCGCGATGCGGCTTACGTGTCACCGATGTGTCATATCGGGATCCGGTGACACGCGCGGCTACCTGCGGGAACGAGATGGTGACACTGCCGGTTTTGTCACCGACTCCCCGCAGGGGAACGCTGAGCTGTTCGCGTCCGCGCGCGGACGTGGCGTGACTGCTCCGAGACGACGTGCCCTCGGACTGTGACGAGATGGTGGCCGCGCGGATTCGCTCCACTACGTCGACCGTTAGATCCGGCAGCTCGGCGGCGGCGGTCACTGCGGGAAGGATCATGCGGCGGAAGCTATGCGGCTCGCCCGCCGCGGTGGGGTGCAGGGCGCGTCCACACAGACCCGGCGTCTACCTGCGACCCGTGCGGGAATGCCCTATTTCTCACCCTTTTTCACCAGGTCACCAACCCGTTGAGTGCGGGAATGCAAATTCTCGTCGGTCACCGCACAGAAACCGGATGCGACTGTGCTCGGTTGGCGGACAAGCAGATTCGACCTGGGTAAACGTCGCGGGTGGGGTTCGGCAGCAGGGGTGGGACGAATTTCTCGTCGGTCACCCGAGTTGGGTTTCGGCGCGGCGGTGAGCTGGGGTTTCGGTCGCGCCGCAGGAGCTCGGGCCGAAGCGTCGGCGGAATCCTGCGGGCCATGAACAAGTACGAGAACGATCCCGCGTACGACGACGAGAACATCCGCGACGAAGGCGAGCAGTGGGACGACGAGGAGCGCGATCGAAAGTGACCGGCCCGTTCTGATCGACGACTGCGCCCGTACCGCTACGGTCCCCTCATGACCTCTGCCGAGACCGCGCGCATGACCACCTCGGAACTCGCCGGCCAGCTCGACGCCGCAGTCGAACAGGTAACTCGTACGGGCCAGCAGATCGTCATCGTGCGTGACGGGAAGCCGGTGGCTGCGCTAGTCGCGTTAGAGGACACCGCGCCCTACCGGTACGAGGTCCTCACCTTGCTCCGCAGCGCCGACTGCCACTACGGCAACGCACTTCGTGACGAGGAGGCCGGCCTCTCCATCGCGGAGGCCGCCGCCAAACGCGACGAGGTGAAGCTCGACAGGATCGGGGACCTGCGCCACGCCGTACACCAGGTCGCCGACGCCGAACCATCCTGCACCAAGGCCGAGGCCGGCCACGAGGACGGTGTCCTACGGTCGCTGCTGCACTTCGAGTCCGAGATGTCGCCGGAGCTGCGCCAGCACGTGTTCACACGCATCGCGGCGGTGCAGTCGGAGTTCGGGCTGCGGGAGACGACGCAGCCGCTGCGCTGCGTGACTCGCGGTGCTCAGGCTCGGCGTCGGTAGGCCCGCAGCGGGCAGGTGCACCACCGCGCTGGCCGACGCGGGCCTGCCGGCCAGCAAGGTGCGCGTCCCCCTCCCCGCGTCGGGGCGGCAGACGGAGTTCACGGTCGCGTTCGGTCGGGCGCTCGCGGGCGAATAGCTGCCCGCGCTGTCACCCCGCCGTGCGACGATCGCGCTCGTGCCCCGTACCGACACCCAGCTCCGCGCCCTCGTCGCCGCCAGCGAGCAGTTCCGCGGCTCGGAAGCTCCGAAGGGCTACCGGGACGGTCTCGCCCTCTGCGTGATCGACAGCGTGCAGTCTACCGGCGTCACATACAGCAGCGTGGGGAACGTGCTCGACCGCTACCGGGTCTACCGCCTGGAACAGGGGGGAGATCCGGCCACCGACGGAGCTGCGCAGCTGCTGGTCACCTTCGACGAGTGCGGTGGCCCGGACGGCTGGGCGGCGCGGATCGGCACCCGCAACCGGACGTCCACCCGCGGCGGGATCCTGAAGTCGGAGGCGATCCGGGACGTGGCCACGGTCCTCGCCGCCGAGGGGATCGACACTGCGCCTGTCCTTCGCCAAGCCGCCACCGATGATTCCCGGCTGGAACATGCCCGGAATGCGTGGTGCGCGGTGAAGGGGCAGCGCTCCGGGATCACGTGGCGGTATGTGTTGATGCTCGCGGGCGTCCCGGGGGTGAAGCCCGATCGGATGATCTGCCGCTTCGTGGCCGACGCGTTGGGCGCGCCGCGCCGCAGCGTCGGCCCAGCGTTCGCCGCGGAGATCGTGACCGCCGCTGCACCGGAGCTCGACATGTCGGCCACGGCCCTCGACCACGCGATCTGGCGGTTTCAGAGGGGGCGGCGGTAGGCGTCCCGGCTTACTCCGCGGGGAGGATGCCCAGCGCGTCCTATCTGCCCTTCCATGCGGCGATCCGCGCTACGGGGATGGCGTGGTGGGTACGTCAAGACACTCCCGCTGCAGCGCCGCGCACTGCGCACGCACCTCCGCAACTGTCGGCGACAACTGGTAGGCGTGGTGGTGGCAGAAGCCGGTCAGCTGGTGCCACGCGTCGATGAGCGCGGGTCCGGCCGGGGTGGTGTCGAGCGACTTGAGCACGGCCAGTTCGCTCTCACGGTTCCGACGACAACCTGGACACCGGTCAGCGCCGCACAGCGGGCGTCGATGAGGTCCTCCACAGCCTGCCGCGCGAGGAACGCCGCCAGCCGCGCCGAGTTGCCCAACGCCGTTCGGTCCGGGGAGTCGAGGAGTTTGTCGGCACGTGCAAGCAGCGCCTCAGCGTCGGCGGTCACTGGCCCGCCACGATGTCGCGGACGGTGTTGCGGAGGTCCCGGATGGCTCCGCGGTCCAGCTTGGCGCCACGATGGGTACCCGACGCGGAAATCGCCAGCGTCGGGAACCTGTGCGTCCGATACGACTTCCAGCCGGACACGTCTCCGTCCGCGGCCCCGGTAACGGTGAGCGCCACCCTCCGTTGGGTGGTCTTCGCCTGCTCCCACGCGGTGTCGGTCTCGTGGTAGGGGACGCCGGCCTGCGCGCGTTCGCTGAAGTACCTCTGGTGGGCGGCGGCTTCGATTGCCATCCGGAACAGGCCTGGTGCCGCCTTCCGTTTGATCAGGTCGTCGATGTCGTCGTCGAGGATTAGGGCCTCGGCGTCGGCGACGTACCGGTCTGCGGGTAGGTCGTTCGCCTTCACCACGACCAGCGACCCCTGCTCCCGGGTGACGTCGAGCAGCTGGGCCGGCACCGATCGTGCGCGGATCGCAGCCGGCAACCGGTCGTCGTGCGAAAACACGATCACCTGCCGCGTCTTACCGAGCTCGACGAGCACGTCGAGGAACCCCGCGATCTTGGCGGGGTCCATGGCCTGGATCGGGTCGTCGAGCACCAAGAAGCGGAACGGGCTCGCGGGCGTGGTGGCCCGCGGGATGAACATCGCAAGCGCCAGTGCGTGCAGCTCGCCCTGGCTCATCACCGTCAGCGCGCCGGTCGACACCCCGTCCACAGCGCCGTCGACCACGACGTGGCGGCGGTTGGCCACTCCCTCGAGGCTGATGCTGCCGATGTCGACGTTGCTCTCGTGCCGCATCCGCTCCCAGAACTCGCCGGTCTGTTCCACCATCGGTGCCAGACGCCGCTCCCGCAACGTGTCGGCGGCCTCGCGCAAGCACTTCAACGCTCGCTTGACCTCATCGAGGCTCGCGTCGTCTTTGCGGGCCGCGGTCTCCAGCTCGACCCAGGAGACGATCGCACCAGCGATGGGCGCCCACGCGTCTTCCAGACTGTCCGCGCGCTCCCCAGCTTCCTTCCGCAGCGCCGCGGCCGCCTCGTCGAGCTCCATGGCGGCCAGCTCGACGTGGCCGGGTCGGTCGGCCAGGGCGGGCGGCGCAGTGCGCGCGCTCTTCAGCGTTGCGGCGAACGGTGCCAGCGCGGCCAGGTCAACTCCCTCGACCGCGACCACATCGGCGACCTCTCCGAAGAAGTCGTCGGCAGCCGACCGGGCCTTCTTCAGTCGCAAGGCCAGGGCCTGATGCTCTGCAGTGCTCGCTTCGGCCATCCTCAGCCGTTCCTCGGCCGCGGTGCGCCAGGCGCCGTCGAGGGTCCCGGTCTCGCATACCGGGCAGGCCCCATCGCCGGCGTCGGCATGCAGGTGCAGCGCGTCGCGTAGCAGACCCGCCCGTGCGGTCAGGGCCTTCACCGCGGAGTCGTCACCGGCCGCGTGCGCATCGATGGCCGCGCGCAGCTCCTCGGCGGCCTCGGTGGCCTTGGCCAGCTGCGGGACTTCGAGCGCCGCGATCCTCCGCAACTTCGCGATGGTGGCGGCCTGGTCGGTCGCCGTGCCCAACGTCGTCGCCTCGATCGCTTCAAGGTCGTAGGGCGCGCGCGCGGTGAGCTTCTTCACCTGTTCCGCGCGAGTGTCGGTGGCCTCGCTCAGGGAGTTGCGCAGGCGGGTCCGGGCCTCGTTCGCCGACTTGCGCGCCCCACCGAGCTGCTTCTCGGCGTCCTTGAGTCGGCCCTCGGCCGCGGCGACGTCGTCGAGCCCGAGCAGCGTGTCGAGCGCGTCGTACAACGCGGCCTGCCCTTCCTCGAAGACCCCGCCGAGCTCGTCGTACGACATGAGCGGCCGGTGAGTCTTGAGCGCCCGATCCCAGCCGAGTGCTGCAACGGTCTCCCGCTTCTGCCCCTTGACCTGTGACCAGCGTTCGGCCGCGCTCAGTTTGCAGTCCGGCGGCCAATCCACACCGATAGTTGCGACGGTCCCGGTGCGGTCGTCGTCGGGTTCCATCGCGAAGTCGATCTTGATGAATGCCGGTTCTCCGGCGTGCAGGTTCCGCCACGACGCCTGCCAGTGCTGACCCTTCTTGGCTTCCCACCGGTAGCTGGTGCCGGTGAGCGCAAACTCCAGCGCCTCGGCGAAGCTGGACTTGCCGGAGCCGTTGCGGCCGCTGATCACGGTGATCCCGCGGTAGGGGTTCACCTCCAAGGTGGTGCGCCCGCCGATGCCGCGGAACCCCGACACTGTGATGGATCGGAGGAACGCACGTAGCGGGGCGGGAGCGTCGATCGTCTCGACTTTCGGCCGCTCCGGTACCGGTGCATCCCCGCCGAGTTGATCGGCGAACTCGCCGTCGCCCCGCATCGCCGCCGCGACGAGGTACACGGTCTCCTCGGCCACCGACTCGTTTTCGGCCAGTAGCTCCCAGACCTCCGCCTGGACCGAACCGCCGAGCCCCGCACCGTCCACTGTCACGTCCCCCTCACAACCGGATGTGCACGCAGCTTCGCACACAGGTATGACGCGTCAGGCGGGAATTGTCGGGCGTGCAAATCGGCAGGCCGGGCATCCGGATCTCATACCGGGAGAAGCCCTTCGCCCGACACACGGCAGAATCCCCCAGGTGGCAGTGTTCGGGGTGCACAACGATGCGCTAAGCACGGAACTCATCGACGGCGGCTTCATCAGCATCGGCTGGGACCCCATAGGTGACCTACGCCAAGTCGGGCTGGCACGGGAGCAGCTGAAGGCAGCGCTTGCCTTGGCCTTCCCCGACGACAAACCAAGGGCGATCGCCGGGTGGGCGGGCATACTGCTGAGATTCGCTGGAGACATCAGCGAAGGCGACGTCATCGTGGCGCCGTACCGCCCCGACAGCACGATCAACATCGGCATCGTGACCGGACCCTACGAATTTCACGCCGAGGCACCAACCCACCGGCACCGTCGACCGGTTCGGTGGGAGAAGCTGGGGATCTCTCGAACGGAGTTCTCCCAGGCCGCCCTGTACGAGATCGGGTCGCTGCTGACGGTGTTCCGGGTCCGTAAACATGCCGACGAGTTCCTCGCGCAGATCGGCATTCGCGCGCCGGCGCAGCCCATCAGCGGGCCGTCTGTAGGCGAGCCCGAGACCGAAGTGGAACTCGCGGCGGCCGACGAGCCGCGGGCGGGCCGCATCGAGCGGCACACCCGTGACTTCGTCCTCGAGCGCCTGGAATCTGCGCTGTCACACCAGGAGTTCGAAGAGTTCACCGCCGACCTGCTGCGTGCGATGGGATACGAGGCCCGGGTGACTGCGTACTCCCAGGACGGCGGTGTCGACGTGCTCGCGCACCGCGATCCACTCGGTGTTGAGCCGCCGCTGATCAAAGTGCAGTGCAAACACATGACCAGCACGATCGGCGCACCCGAGGTCCAGCAGCTGATCGGCACGCAGTCGCAGAACGAGCTCAGCTTGTTCGTCACTCTCGGCTCGTACTCCCGAGAGGCGATTGCCATCGAACGGAACCGCCAGGGACTTCGCTTGATCAACGGCGAAGCGCTGGTGGACCTCGTGCTGCGGAACTACGACCGGCTTCCGCCCCGGTGGCGTTCGATCGTGCCGCTACGGCAGGTGCTGGTCGTCGACGACTCCGCTGGTATCTGATCCGCGGGGCAGAACAGGAACAAAACACTCCCGACACACCGGCCCCAAACATCTCATTCGACTCGTCGGTACCACACCATAGAGTGGCGGCCGAAGCAGGAAACCGCAGGTGAGGAGAGTCCGATGGCGGATCGTTCGGCGATCGAGTGGACAGAGGCCACCTGGAACCCTGTGACCGGCTGCGACCGTGTGTCCGCCGGTGTCACATCCGGGCCTGCCGACCACTTGATTTTGAGCCAAGAGCGGTGAGTGTCATCGCCAACCGGTTGGAGGAGCTGCCGCGAGCCCCATCCAGCAAGGCATCGAACGCATCGTGCCACGCGCACGCCCCACGGCAGGGTGGCAGTGTTTCTGCAGCTGGTCGTGCGTTAGTCACCCACCGGACCAGACACATCGCGGGGCCGGAAACCCGCAGAATCCGCAAATTCAAGGCGAGAAATGCCTGCTGGAAACGGCCCCGCCGAGCGTGAAAAAAATTCTTGAGTGTCACGGACGTGTCATAGCCGTTTTTACGAGACAATAAAACGCCTGTGACCAGGCGATATGTGTCGGGCTGACAGGATTTGAACCTGCGACCACTTGACCCCCAGTCAAGTGCGCTACCAAACTGCGCCACAGCCCGCAGCCGCCGAAACCAACCGGCAGCAGGTCGACAGCCTACCGCAGGCCGGCCGCCGCCCGTTTCACGGCCCACGGGCATGGCGCACCCTCAGCGGCGAGAAGGACACGCTTCTCCCAGTCGGGCAGCGGCGCCTGCGATCGCAGCGTCAACAAGCGCACGTCGGAAAGGCACCGTGGTGGAAGGTCGGCGCACGCTCACGGTCGTTCGCGATGCCCAGAAGAGGCCACAGCATCTGCGGCTATCGGTCGTTGCCCTAACACATGAAAGGAAAGCCGCACCAAGGCTTTTGCAGGGCCTCCGGTGGCGGCGCATCAGGCCCCTCCCAGACACCGGGGGCGACGTTTCCGTGACCCCAGTAGACGCCCCACCACGTGTGGCAGCGAGTCTTGTCCCAATCGACTGACGAGGGACATCCGCGGCCGGTCTGGGGACGAAGTCCCTTCGTTTCATCGCCGGGACAGCACGTGTATGGACCGGACGCGCCGGGCGGCACTGGATCGTCTTTCAGACCGCTTATCGCCGGACCGGAGCTGGTTTCAGCGTGTGCGGTGCCCAGCGTGAGCGCCATCCCGATGATCGCGACGCCCCACAGTAGTGCCCCGGCAACGGTCTACTTGGGCGTATCCACAGCGACCTCCCTCCGACGTTGCTGCAGCAAGATAACGCTGAGCGTTTGCGAGATTCTTGCGTTCGGTGCCCGTAGGGGGCGGAGCTACACGAGCCTGCGCCGGACGAGCCAACTCGCTGCCTGCTGTTTCCTGACCCATATTTGGCCGAGAAGCTGGGGTCGCTTGCGATCCGCAAACAGCTGGAACTACAGCGGTCACGCTTGCGGCCGACCCAAATCCTTGACGTGCACAGCGAGGCGATCGTCGCCTCGGCGTCGAATGGGCAGGTCAAAACCACACCGGCAATCTTCCAGCCCGACAGCGTCACGAGCGGTGCCGGAAGCACGCATGACTTCCCCGCGTTTGCCATCCTCGTCGTGCGTGTCCCGGGGGTGCAGCCACTGACCATCGAATGCCTCGATTCGGTTCGGTTCCCGACCAAGATTCGCCTGGCGAAGCAACGCGCACTGGACGAATGAACTTCCGGCTCATGTGGTCTCCGGCGGGGATTGGCCAGTCCTCGCTGAGGCCGCCGCCCGCCTGAGCACGCGAGGCCGAACGACCTACCGCCGCTTGGCCGACCGCTTCTCGCGCACCCGCACGTTGATCCGAATCGGGCTGCCTTCGAACCCGAAGGTCTCGCGCAGCCGACGCTCCAGAAACCGCCGATAGCCGGCCTCTAGGAAGCCAGAGGTGAACAGCACGAACGTCGGTGGCCTCGCACTCGCCTGAGTGGCGAACAGGATGCGCGGCTGCTTGCCGCCGCGCACCGGCGGCGGCGTGGCTGCGACGACCTCTTTGATCCACGTGTTCAGCGGGCCCGTCGGGATCCGGGTGTCCCACGATGCCAGCGCGCTCTCCATCGCCGGCACGAGCTTCTGTACGGCGCGCCCGGTCCGGGCGGAGATGTTGACGCGCTGTGCCCAGCGCACCTGAACGAGCTCGCGGTCGATCTCGCGGTCCAGCAGATCGCGGCGATCCTCGTCGACCAGGTCCCACTTGTTGTAGGCCAGCACCAGCGCGCGGCCGGCCTCGATGACCATGGACAGCACCCGCAGATCCTGCTCGGTGATCGGCTGCGACGCATCGATCAGCACGATCACCAGCTCGGCCAGATCGATGGCGCCGTGCGTGCGCACGGATGCATAGAACTCGTGCCCGCTGGCCTGGCCCACCTTGCGGCGCAGGCCGGCAGTATCGACGAATCGCCAAGTCTTGCCGCCCAATTCGATAAGCGAGTCCACCGGGTCGACCGTGGTGCCCGCGACGTCGTGGACTACCGATCGCTGGTCTCCGGCCAGCTTGTTCAGCAGCGAACTCTTGCCCACGTTCGGCTTGCCGACGAGCGCTACCCGTCGGGGACCGCCCTCGCGCGACCCCGCCTCGGCAACCTCGGGCAGCGCGGCCAGCACCGCGTCGAGCAGGTCGCCCACGCCGCGGCCGTGCATGGCGCTGATCGCATACGGCTCCCCCAGGCCCAGCGACCACAGTGCGGCGGCGTCGGCTTCACCCTTGTCGTTGTCAACCTTGTTGGCCGCCAGGAAGACCGGCTTTCCGGAGCGGAGCAGGATACGGGCGGCGGCCTCGTCGGCGGTGGTGGCGCCAACGGTCGCGTCGACCACCAGGATCACCGCGTCGGCGGTCCGCATCGCGACCGACGCCTGCTCGGCCACCAGGTTCTGCAGGCCCTTGGCGTCGGGCTCCCATCCCCCGGTGTCCTGCACGACGAACCGACGCCCGGTCCACAGCGCGTCGTAGGAAACTCGATCCCGCGTGACGCCGGGAACATCCTGCACCACCGCTTCGCGCCGGCCCAGGATCCGGTTCACCAGCGTGGACTTGCCGACATTGGGCCGGCCGACCACCGCGACCACCGGCGCCGGGCCGGCCTCGTCCAGCTCGTCGACGTCGGATTCGCCGAGCTCCCAGTCGCTTTCGTCCGCCCAGGTACCGTCCTGGCTCACCGCACCGCTCCTCTTCGCTGCCGCACCAACTCCAGTAGGTGACTGATCACCTCGGACTCGGTCATGTCGCTGGTGTCGACGACCACGGCATCCTCGGCCGCCCGCAGCGGCGACACGGCTCGCGTGGAATCCAGATGATCGCGCCGACGGACGTCGGCCAGCACGGTGTCATAGGCGTCGGGCAGCCCCGCCGCGACATTCTGGTCATTGCGGCGCCGGGCCCGCGTCTCGGCCGAGGCGGTGAGGAAGATCTTGACCGGAGCGTCGGGCAGCACCACGGTGCCGATGTCGCGCCCCTCGACGACGACGCTGCCCGGTCCCTCCGTCAGCCGGCGCTGCAGCTCGACGAGGCGGGTGCGCACCGCCGGGACCGACGACACCGCCGATACCGCCCGGGTGACGTCGTCGCCGCGGATCTCCGTCGAAACATCCTCTCCGGCAAGGTAACAAAGATCGTCGTCGGGGTCGTAGCTCACCGACAGCGCCACATCTCCGACGGCGAGCCCAACCGCCTCGGCATCGGCCGGGTCGGTTCCGGCGCGCAGCACCGCCAGCGTCACGATCCTGTACATCGCCCCGGTGTCCAGGTAGCGCGCACCCAGCTCCCGCGCCAATCCCCTTGACACCGAGGACTTTCCGGTACCCGCCGGCCCGTCGATCGCGACCACCGTGTCAGTCACAGACCCACCGCCCGGTAGAGCTGGCCGACCTCGTCGTGCCGCAGCGCCCGGACATTGCCCGGCCGCAGCTTGCCCAGCGTCACCGCGCCGATGTCGGTGCGCACCAACGACTCCACCGGATAGCCCACCGCACCCAGCATCCGGCGCACGATGCGATTGCGCCCCTCGTGCAACGTCAGCCGCACCAACGTCTTTCCCGGAATGGCGTCGACCACCGCGAAGTCGTCGACGCGGGCGAGCCCGTCGTCCAACTCGATCCCCTCCCGCAATTTCTTGCCCACCCCGCGCGGCACCGACCCTGTCACCGTCGCCAGATACGTCTTGGGTACCTCGTGGGAGGGATGCATCAAGCGGTGCGCCAGCTCGCCGTCGTTGGTCAACAGAATCAGCCCTTCGGTGTCGGCGTCCAATCTCCCGACGTGGAACAGCTTCTTGTTTCCGCGCACCTTGCGTTCGACCAGATCGCCGATGCACGGCCGGCCGCGGTCGTCGGACATCGTCGAGTGCATGCCGCGCGGCTTATTCAGCGCCAGGTACACCAGGGAGTCGTCAAGCACCACCCGGGCCCCGTCCACGCGGATCACGGCAGCGTCCGGATCCACCCTGGTGCCCAACTCGGTTACCAGCTCACCGTTCACCTCGACGCGGCCCTGGATGATCAGCTTCTCAGCCGCCCTCCGCGACGCAATCCCGGCCTGCGACAACACTTTTTGCAGGCGGACTCCCTGCGCGTCCGTTTCGTGCGCCATCAATCCTGGTCCACGTCGAACGAGATGGTCTCCTCCGCGGCCCGACCGCCGTTGAGTTTGATGAAACGTGGCTCGCTGTCCAGGGATTCGCTCAGGTCCTCGATGGTGTCGACGTCGGGCAGCAGCGGCGCGATGTCGGGCAGTTCGGTCAGCGACGACAACCCCAGCCGCTCCAGGAACAGCTCGGTGGTCACGAACGTGGCCGCCCCGCTGTCGGCGTCGGGACCGGCCTCGGTGATCAGACCGCGGGCCAGCAACGTGCGCATCACCGCGTCCACGTTGACGCCGCGGACCGCGCTGACCCGCGCCCGCGTCACGGGCTGGCGGTAGGCGACTACGGCCAGCGTCTCTAGTGCGGCCCGGGTCAGCTTGGAGCGCGCCCCGTCGAGCAGCAGCTTCTCCACGTAGGGCGCGAACCGGGCGCGGGTGTACAGCCGCCAGCCCTCACCCGACTTGCGCAGGTCGATGCCGCTGTCCCGCTCGGTCAGCTCCTCAGACATCTGCTGGAGCCTGGCGGCAATCCGGTAGACGGGTTGCTCGGTGGCGGCGGCCAGCGCCTCCACCGTGACCGGGGTGTCCACCACCAGCAACAGCGCCTCGAGCACCGCGCCGAGCTCGTCGGGATCCAATTCGGCGGGCTCGGCGATGTCGGGGATGCCCTCCTCCGACTCGGAGGGGGGCACAAGGGGTTCGGTCATGATTCGTCTCGCACTTCGCTGGTCGGCCGTTCTCCGGTCCACGAAACCTGGAGCAAGCCAAGCGGCTCGGACTGCTCGAATGTTACCGTCCGGGACCGATACAGCTCGAGCAGCGCCAGGAAGCGCCCGACGACCTCGATCGGCGCCCGGCAATCCGCCACCAGCTCGGAAAACGACGCCCACGAACCGCTGCCCCGCGATTCCAGCAGCCCCAGCAGGTGCGCGGCCTGCTCAGCAACCGAGACCTGCACCTCGTGCAGGTGGCCGGTACCGACCGTCGGGACCGGGCGCGGGACGAACGCGATGGCCGCGATCTGGGCGAAGCGCTCGGCGTCGACGCCGAGCATCACCTCGGGCAGCAGGCCGGCGAACCGCTCCTCGAGGGCCACCGCACGCGGATAGCTGCGCAGCGCGGCGGCCTCGAGCTCCGCGAACATCTGCGCGACGTGCTTGAACGCCCGGTATTGCAGCAGCCGCGCAAACAGCAGGTCACGCACTTCCAGCAGGGCCAGATCCTCGGC
This sequence comes from Mycobacterium sp. NGS68, assembly GCF_059812195.1. Classification (NCBI taxonomy): domain Bacteria; kingdom Bacillati; phylum Actinomycetota; class Actinomycetes; order Mycobacteriales; family Mycobacteriaceae; genus Mycobacterium; species Mycobacterium sp. NGS68. The sequence continues at coordinate 139,493 of NZ_JCALCE010000016.1, forward strand.
GTCGTCCACCTGTCCGGCCGGCAGCAACCGGGCCGCCTTGAGATCCAGCAGCGTCGCGGCGACGACCAGGAACGCGGTGGTCTCCTCCAGGCCCAGCTCAGTGCCGATCTGCCGGGTGTAGGCGATGAAGTCGTCAGTGACCTGGTGCAGCGCGACCTCGGTGACGTCGAGGCGGTGCGCGAAGATCAGCTGCAGCAGCAGGTCGAACGGCCCCTCGAAGTTGGTCAGCCGGACCTGGAAACCGGCGTTCACGCGCCGAATCGGTGGATGAATTCGCGGGCCAGCGAGCGGTAGGCGATGGCGCCTCCCGATTTCGGCGCCCACGTGGTGATGGGCTCGCCGGCGACGCTGGTCTCCGGGAAGCGGACCGTGCGGCTGATGACCGTGTCGAACACCAAGTCACCGAATCGCTCGACGACGCGGGCCATGACCTCGCGGGAATTCACGGTCCGCGGGTCGTAGCGGGTGATCAGGATGCCGCTGATGTCCAGCTTGGGGTTGAGCCGGTCGCGCACCTTGTCGACCGTATCGGTGAGCAGCGCCAGGCCGCGCAGCGAGAAGAACTCGCACTCGGTCGGGATCACCACGCCGTCGGAGCAGGCCAGCCCGTTGACGGTGAGCAAACCCAGCGACGGCTGGCAGTCGATCAGCACATAGTCGTAGCGGTCCAGCACCGGGTGCAGCGCGCGCGACAGCGTCTGTTCCCGGCCCACCTCGTTGACCAGCTGGATCTCGGCGGCCGACAGGTCGATGTTGCTGGGCACCAGATCCATGTTCTTGACCCGGGTGTGGATCAGCACGTTGTCGATCGACGTCCGCGGCTCCACCAGCAGGTTGTAGATCGTCTGGTCCAGCTCGTAGTGCGGCACGCCCAGGCCCGCCGACAGCGCGCCCTGCGGGTCCAGATCCACCAGCAACACCCGCCGGCCGTACTCGGCGAGCGCGGCGCCCAGGTTGATCGTCGACGTGGTCTTCCCGACGCCGCCCTTCTGGTTACACATCGCCACGACCTTGGCCGGGCCGTGCGACGTGCGCGGCTCGGGTTCCGGGATCGCCCGCGGCGGCCGCCCAGTCAGGCCGATCTCGGGAACGCTGTCGGGTTGGTCGGTCATGATCGCAGGAAAGTCTATCGGGTCGGATCCCCTGGCCCGGGCGACCCGCAGGCAATTCAAGCTGCGAATACGCGGGCGGCGCGCGGCAACGGTCCGCCGGGGCACCTATCGTTGGGAGCTATGAGTCCGAAGCGCCGCAACCCACTGCTCCGCTGGTCGGTGTGGCGGATGGGACCCGGGGTGGTCCGCAAGATCAACACGACAGGTCAGATCGGCGACGGCCGCGAGACGGCGGCGGTCGAATACGTCATCAAGAACGCGCGGCCCGGCGACATCGACGACGTCATCGCCACCATCGACAAGTTCGCCTACGAAGAGTCGATGCTGATCAACATCGGCGACGAAAAGGGACTGCTGCTCGACGCCGCGGTGCACAGCGCCAGCCCCGCGTTGGCGCTCGAGTTGGGCACCTATTGCGGCTACGGCGCGCTGCGGATCGCGCGCGCCGCACCGGACGCCAAGGTCTACTCGGTAGAACTCGCCGCGGCCAACGCCGCCAACGCCCGGCGGATCTGGGAGCATGCCGGGGTCGCGGACCGCGTGACGTGCGTGGTCGGCACCATCGGCGACGGCGGATACACGCTGGACGCGCTGGCCAACGAATACGGATTCACCGCCGAGGCACTGGACTTCGTGTTCATCGACCACGACAAGGACGCCTACCTGCCGGACCTGCTCAGCATCCTGGACCGCGGCTGGCTGCATGCGGGGTCGATCGTGGTCGCCGACAACGTCCGCGTGCCGGGCGCGCCGAAGTACCGGGAGTACATGCGGCAGCACCAGGGCCAGCACTGGTCGACCATCGAGCACAAGGCCCATGTCGAGTACCAGAGCATGATCTCCGACCTGGTGCTCGAGTCGGAATACCTGGGCTAGCCGCTACCGCGCCCGCGGGTGCGCGCCGGCCCACACCTCGCGCAGCGCGTGCACGGTGACCAGGGTGTAGATCTGCGTCGTCGTCACCGACGCATGGCCGAGCAATTCCTGCACGACGCGCACGTCGGCGCCGCCCTCGAGCAGATGGGTGGCGAACGAATGCCGCAGCATGTGCGGCGACACGCCCGCGGTGATGCCGGCCCGCTCGGCGGCCTCCTGCAGCACCTGCCAGGCGCTCTGCCGCGACAGCCGGCCGCCGCGCGCGTTGAGGAAGATCGCCGGCGTCCCGCGGCCGCGGCGGGCCAACTCCGGGCGTCCCCGCACCAGGTAGGCGTCGAGCGCCGCCACGGCGGGCCGCCCCACCGGCACCAGCCGCTGCTTGCCGCCCTTGCCGTGCAGCAGCACCGACCGGGCCTCGGTGTCGATGTCGTCGACGTCCAGGCCGACAGCCTCGGAGATCCGGGCGCCGGTGGAGTACAGCAGTTCCAGCACAGCGCGGTTGCGCAACGTCAGCGGGCCGTCGGCCGCGCCGTCACCACCCGCGCCCTCCAGCAGCGCCAGCACCTCGTCGATGGTCAGGCTCTTCGGCAGCCGACGACCGGGCGTCGGCGGCCGGACCGCGCGCGCCACGTCCAGCTCGGCCAGCCCCTCGGCGGCGGCGAACCGATGCAGTCCGCGCACTGCGACTAGGGCGCGCGCCGCCGACACCGCGGACAGCGCCGCCACCCCAGACTCGGGATCGCCGCGGCGCAACGCCACCAGGAATTCGCTGACGTCGACCTCGCCGACCTCGGCCACATCATGGATGCCCCGGTCCGCCAGGTGCTTGGCGTAGCGGCGCAGGTCGCGGCGATACGAGCTGAGCGTGTTGGCCGCGACGCCACGCTCGATCACCAGGTGGTCAAGGTAGCCCTGCAACTGCGACTCCAGCGCGAACGCCGCGATTGCCTCCGTCACTGCCCGGCCTGCCGCGCCGCGAACCTCGTCGGCCGGTCGGTCCAGGGGCTATCCGGCGGGCGCGGTTCGGCGAACCCGTTGCTGACCGCGTGCGCGGCCAAAATCCCGGCTACCGCAATGGCATTGACGATTTCGCCGTCGAGCACCTTGCGCGCGGCATCGGCCAGCGGGTACCACTGCGACGTCATGTCGGCCTCTTCGTCGTGCGCCTCGGGCCGGTCCACCTCGCGAAGGCCGGTGGCCAAATAGACCCGCACCGACTCGTCGCTGAAGCCCGGGGTCGAGTCCAGGTCGACGAGGACTTGCCAGGTGTCGGCCTGCAGGCCGGCCTCCTCCTGCAGCTCCCGCGCCGCGGTCAGCTGCGCGGGCTCGCCGTGCACGTCGAGCAGCCCGGCCGGTAGCTCCCACAGCCGCCGGCCGAAGGCATGGCGGTACTGGTAGATCAGCAGGATGTTGCCGTCGTCGTCCAGTGCGACCACCGCCACCGCGCCGAAGTGCTCGACGACCTCCCGGACGACCTCCTTGCCGCCCGGCATCCGGACGTGGTCTCGCCGCAGCGCGAAAATCTTTCCGCTGTGCAGGGTTTCGGACGACGTCGTCTCGAAGTCGTGCTCAGCCACGGGTGGCGGGCTCGGGTAACGGCTGCGCGACGTCGTCGCGGTGCGGGTTGCCATTGGGCCCCTGCTCCGGGGCCTCGGGGATCTCTACGGGCAGCAGCTCCGCGTTCTTGTAGTCGATGGCCGCCCCGACGAACGCGACGAACAGCGGGTGCGGCCGGGTGGGCCGGCTCTTCAGCTCGGGGTGGGCCTGGGTGCCGACGATGAACGGATGAACCTCGGGCGCGTACTCGACGAACTCCACCAGGTGACCGTCGGGCGAGGTTCCGCAGAAGCGCAGGCCGCTTTCGGCGATGCGGTCCCGGTAGGCGTTGTTGACCTCGTAGCGGTGCCGATGCCGTTCGGACACCTGGGTGGTCCCATACGCTTGCGCCACAACCGATTCCGGCTCCAGCACGGCGGGATAGGAGCCCAGCCGCATGGTGCCGCCTAGATCGGCTTCGCCCGCCACGATCTCCTCCTGGTCGGCCATCGTGGAAATCACGGGATCCGGCGTGGACGGTTCGAATTCGGCCGAGTTGGCTTCGGTGAGACCGACCGAGCGGGCGGCCTCGATGACGATGCACTGCAGACCCAGGCACAGGCCCAGCACGGGCAGGCCGTGCGTCCGCGCATAGCGGATGGCGCCGAGTTTGCCCTCGATCCCACGGATGCCGAAGCCGCCGGGAATCAGCACGCCGTGCACGTCGCCCAGCGCGGCCGCGGCACCGGCGGGTGTCTCACAGTCGTCGGAGGCCACCCAACGGATCTCGACCTTGGCGTGGTGCTTGAAGCCGCCCGCGCGCAACGCCTCGGCAACCGACAGGTAGGCGTCGGACAGCTCAACGTATTTGCCCACCAGGGCAATTCGCACTGTCTCGTGCGGTTCGTGCACCCTGCGCAGCAGGTCGTCCCATTCCGTCCAGTCGACGTCGCGGAACGGCAGGTTGAGCCGGCGCACCACGAAGGCGTCGAGTTCCTCGCGGTGCAGCACCTTGGGGATGTCGTAAATCGAGGGCGCATCCGGCGTGGAGATCACGCCGTCGATGTCGACGTCACACATCAGCGCGATCTTTTCCTTCAACGACTCGGGGACGTTGCGGTCGCAGCGCAGGATCAGCGCGTCCGGGGTGATACCGATGCTGCGCAGCGCGGCCACCGAGTGCTGGGTGGGCTTGGTCTTGAGTTCGCCCGACGGCGCCAGATACGGCACCAGCGACACGTGCAGAAAGAAGACGTCCTCGCGGCCCAGGTAATGACGTACCTGGCGGGCGGCTTCCAGAAACGGCTGCGACTCGATGTCGCCGACGGTGCCGCCGATCTCGGTGATGACGACGTCGGGACGGTGGCCGTTGGCGTCCGGCTCGGCCATGGCCAGGATGCGTCGCTTGATCTCGTCGGTGATGTGTGGGATGACCTGGACGGTGTCGCCGAGGTACTCGCCGCGGCGCTCCTTGGCGATGACCGTCGAATACACTTGCCCGGTAGTGACATTCGCCGAGCCGGACAGATCGCGGTCGAGGAAACGCTCGTAGTGCCCGACGTCGAGGTCCGTCTCGGCGCCGTCCTCGGTGACGAAGACTTCGCCGTGCTGGAACGGGTTCATCGTGCCCGGGTCGACGTTGAGGTACGGGTCGAGCTTCTGCATCGTCACGTGCAACCCGCGGGCGGTCAGTAACTGACCGAGGCTACTGGCCGTCAGGCCTTTCCCGAGCGACGAAGCGACCCCTCCGCTGACGAAGAGGTGCTTGGTGGCGGTTTGCGGATGCTTTCGCAAAGACGACCTCCGTGAAGACGGGCAGGGCTTGGGAAATACCGGCTGGGCCTGCCGACCCACGGAAACCCACCCTAACATCCACGGCGCCGCACCGCCGCGAACACGCCCGGCCTTCGTAACTACTGGGGCACGGTGATCGACTTGGCGCCGTGGCCGGTGCCGTACTGGCCGGTGTGGCCGCCGTTGATCAGGTCGTGCAGACCGAGGATCGTGGTGATCCGCCCGGACTCGGCGCCGACGTTGTCGACGGTGGTGACCGTGCTGGTCATCCCGCCGTCGGCGCGGGTCACCGCCACCGCGGCGCTTCCCGTCCCCGAGCCGTCTCGGCCGGCGAGCACCACGCCGGACCCGTGCGGCGCGAGCGCGGCCGCGAACCGGGCGACGCTGGCCCCCTGATTGCCGGTGTCCGGCGGCAGGCCGCCCCCGGTGACGACGATGGCGGCGTTGGACGCCCCGAAGTGGTCGCTGGGCAGGTAGGTGATGAACCCGGTGTCGCGCAGTGCCGCCAGCACCGTCGCGCGCTGGGTTTCGTCCACGCCCGGCACGGCGGGATCGGCGTTGATCAGCAACGCGATGCCGAGCAGGTCACCGGCCTGCGAGCCCTGATCGACCAGCTTCGTGCTCAACTGGGCACCGGCCGGCAGCACAGACGAGTTGACCACGGTCCGCAGTTTCTCCGCCGAATTTGCCTCGACGAACTCCTGGGTCAGCGAAACGGTTCCGGTGACCGTACCGCCCGCCTGGCCAACGATTTTCGACACCGCGGCGATGTCGTCGTCCTTGGCATCCGGGGTACGGAACAAGACCACCGACTTGCCCGCCAGCGCGTCGCGCACGATGCGCCCCACCAGTTGGCTGTCGAAGTTGTTTGCCGCGCTCAGCTTCTCGGCCAGGGCGTTCTTCTGGTCGTTGAGGCCGTTGATCTGGGTGTGCAGGTCGCGCTTCTCGTCGCGCAGGCTGGACAGCAGCGTGTCCGACAGGAAACCGGAACCCAGTACCACCCCGACGGCGAGCGCCAGGAAGACCGCGGCCAGCGAGAACGCATGTTGACGCAACGAGATCATGAGGGCACGTCCTTAAGAGACCAGGTGCTGAACCCACAGCGTGAAGCGGTTCCAGTACTCGACGATCCAATGCAGCACGGTCGCGTCGGTGCGCGAGACCCACAGCGCGACGATGACGGCGATCAGCATCGTCAGGGCCAACAGCGCAATGGCGCCGCCGGACATGTGGTTGCGGTACAACGTGGCGACGGCCCTGGAGTCCACCAGCTTCTCCCCGACCCGCAGCCGGGTCAGGAAGGTCGACGGATTGCTCTGGGTGCGCGTGCGGTCGAAGAATGTCTCGATGTTGGCGGTGTGGCCGGCGGTGACGAGCAGGGCGGCGCCGTGGTGATCGGCCAGCAGCAGGGCCAGGTCGACCGCCGAACCGGCCGCCGGGAACGTCATCGCCCCGACCCCGAGGTCCTGGATGCGCTCCAGGCCCGGCGCGTGGCCGTCGGCGTCGGCGGGCAGCACCACCTGGGCGCCGCACTTGAGGGCCTCGGTGCTGATTTGGTCGGGATCGCCGACGATGATCTGCGGGCGATACCCCGCCTTGCGCAGGATGTCCGCGCCGCCGGCGACGCCGAGCAGCACCGGCTGGTACTCCTTGATGAACGGCTTGAGCGCCTTGAGGTCCTCGGCGGCGCTGGGTTCGTCGGCGACGATCACGACGTGGCGGCGACGCAGGTCGACGTCGATGTCCGGGATGCCGATGCCGTCGATCAGCAGCGGGCTCTCGCTCTTGATGAACTCGATCGTGTTGCCCGCGAACGCCTCCAGGTGGGCGGACAGCCCGCTCTTGGCCTCCCGCATCAGGTCGGCGATGTCGTGGTCGGTGCGCTCGGTGCCGCGGATCAGTCGGCGGTCGCCGGCGTACACGCCGCCCTCGTAGAGACGGATCTTCGAGCCGTCCTTGATCTTCTTGAAGACCTCGGGGCCCGTCTCGTCGATCAGGGTGACGCCGTTGGTGACCAGCACCTCGGGCCCCATGTTGGGGTAGCGGCCCGACACGGACGGCGACGCGTTGACGACCGCGGCGATGTCGGCCTCCACCAGCGCGTCGGCGGTGATGCGGTCCAGGTCCAGGATGTCCAGGACCACGATGTCGCCCGGGCACACCCGGCGCAGCAGTCGATCGATGTTCTTGTCCACCCGCGCGGTGCCGACGAGGCCTGGCCGGGTGGTGTTACGAGTCAGAAGCGTGGACATCCTCATGGGGTGCGATTCTGTCCGCGAAGCGCGGCAGCTGCCGGGAGGCGCGCCGTAACATCTGTCTCATTAGTTATCTAGCGTCACATCTGTCACAGGTCGGCCGCGATTGCGTATCGCTGTTCTGGTGAGACTGCCCGGAGCGTGGCCGTGGCCGCAGGCTCGACGCCGCTGCCCGCCCGTGGCGGGCGCGCCGCCTTAGATCTGGTCGTTCTGCGCGCCGTCGAGCAGCTCGCGGGCGTGCGCGCGGCCGCTGTCGGACTCGCCGAGCCCGGCCATCATCCGGGCCAACTCGGCCACGCGGTCGTCACTCTCGAGACGGCGCACCCCGCTCGCACCCTTGGGCCCGGCGCTGTGCACCACGAGGTGCACGTCGGCGTACGCGGCGACCTGCGGCAGGTGGGTCACCACGATGACCTGGTGGGTGCGGGCCAGCCGCGCCAGCCGGCGGCCGATCTGCACCGCGGCCCGGCCGCCAACCCCGGCGTCGACCTCGTCGAACACCATCGTGGTGCCGGTCGCGGACGCCGACAGCACGACCTCCAGCGCCAGCATCACGCGCGACAGCTCACCGCCGGACGCGCTCTTGGCCAGCGGTAGCACCGTCATGCCGCGGTGGGCGGCGAAGCCGAACTCGACGTCGTCGACGCCGTCACCGCCCGCCCGGGCCGACTCGCCGGATGGCAGCGTGAGCCCGACGGGGTCCTCCGGTTCGGCCGGATCGACGCTGACGCCGATGGTGAATTCGGCGTCGCCCATCGCCAGCCCAGACAGCTCCGCCGTCACCTCCTTGGCCAGCTTCTTGGCGGCCTTGCGCCGCATCTTGCTGAGATCGTCTGCGGCGCGGGCCAATTCGCGAGCAAGTTCGGCGACCTGGCGCTCCAGCGCCGCTATCCCCTCCTCGGAGACGTCGAGCTGCGCCAGGCGTTCGCGCGACTCGGCGGCCCAGCGCAGCACGCCGTCGATGTCGGCGGCGTACTTGCGGGTCAGCGTGCGCAGCTCGGCCTGACGGCCCAGCTTGGCCTCCAGCGTGCTGGCGTCAGCCGGCAGCGACTCCAGGTAGTCGCCGAGTTCGCGGCCCACGTCGACCACGACGGTCAGGACGTCGCGCAGCTGCCCGGCCAGGGCCTGCAGCGTCGCGTCGTCGGTCGATTCCAGCGCGGACTGCGCCCGCCCCAGTCCGTCCGCCGCGCCGGAGCCGTCGGCGTCGTCCAGCGCGCCGGACAGCGCCTGACGCGCGACGTTCGCGGCCTCGCGCAGTGTGTCCAGTTCCGAGAGCCGGACGATGTCGGCGACGAGCGCGTCGTCTTCGCCGGGTTGCGGGTCGACGGCGTCGATCTCGGTGAGCGCGAACTTCAGCCGGTCCGCCTCCTGGGCGAGTTCGCGGGCTCGGCCACGGCGGTCGGCGAGGTCGCGCCGCGCCGTCAGCCAGGCGTCGCGCAGCTTGCGATAGCGCTCCACCGACGGCCCCGCCCCAGCGAAGCGATCCAGCGCCCCGCGCTGCTCCTCGGGCCGCATCAGCCGCAGCTGGTCGTTCTGCCCGTGCAGGGTCAGCAGCTCGGAGGTGAAGCCGCTCAGCGACTTGACGGGGACGCTGCGCCCGCCGAGATAGGCCCGCGAAGGTCCGTCGCGGCTGACCGAGCGCAGCGCGATCACGCTGTCGTCCTCGTCGCGCTCCGACCCCGACGACTCCAGGATCCCGTCCAGCCGCGCGGTCACGGCGTCGTCGAGATCGGTTGTGGTGAAACGTCCTTCGACGACGGCACGGTCGGACCCGGAGCGCACGCGGGTGGCGTCGGCGCGGGCGCCGCCCAGCAGGTGCAGGCCGGTCACCACCATGGTCTTGCCGGTGCCGGTCTCACCGGTCAGCACGGTCAGGCCGCGGCCGAACTCGGCCGTCGCGACGCTGATGGCGCCCAGCGACTCGATGCGGATTTCGGTCAGCATTTACTTCCCGCGCCACCCGGTGACCGGCAGCCGGAACTTGTGCACCAACCGGTCGGTAAACGGCGCGCTGTCCAGGCGGGCCCATTTCACCGGCGTGGCACAGCGGGTCACCTCCACCCGCGCGCCGGCCGGGATGACCATTTCGCGCCGGCCGTCGCAGAACACCAGGGCGTCGTGGCCCGTCGACTCGATCTCGATCGCGATGGTGGCGTCGGGACTGGTGACCATCGGCCTGCCGAACAAAGCGTGAGCGTTGTTGGGTACCACCAGGATCGCTTCCAGGTCCGGCCACAGCACGGGTCCGCCCGCGGAGAAGGCGTACGCGGTGGACCCGGTCGGCGTGGACACCAGCACGCCGTCGCAGCCGAAAGTCGACACCGGACGGCCGTCGATTTCGATGACGACACCGAGCACGCCCAACCGCGGCCCCTTTTCCAGGCTGGCCTCGTTGAGCGCCCAGCCCTGCTCGATGATGTCGCCGCCGACCCGCACGACGACGTCGAGCGTCAGCCGTTCTTCCACCCGGTAGTCGCGCGCGACGACGTGATCGAGCACCCGGTCGATGGCCTCCGCCTCGGCCTCGGCCAGGAAGCCGATCCGGCCCAGGTTGACACCCAACACCGGGATGTCGGCGTTGCGGGCCAGTTCGGCGGCGCGCAGGAAGGTGCCGTCGCCACCGAGCACCATCACCAGCTCGCAGCCCTCGGCGGCCTTCGGGTCCGCATCGACGACCTCGATGTCGACGCCCAGCGCGCGCATATCGCCCGGCCCCACGTGCAGCGACCCGCGGTCGACCGCCTCGGCGGACAGCACACGCAACTCAATTCCGTTGTCGCCCAGCACTTTCTCGACGCGCCGCGCGGTTTCGGTGGCCTCGTCGCGTCCGGTGTGTACGACGAGCAGGATGGTACGTTCGGTGCTCACTGCGGCCCCTCGCTGACGGCGTCGTGAACGGCGGTCTCCAGCGCCTGACCGGCCAGCGGCCGATCCGTCTGGGCCCGCAGCCACAGGAAGTATTCGACGTTGCCCGACGGCCCGGGTAGCGGGCTGGCGGTGACGCCGACGGTGTGCCAGCCCAGCCCCGCGGCGCGGCGGGCGACCGCGAGTACCGACGCGGCGCGCATCTGCGGGTCGTGCACCACCCCGCCGCGGCCGACCTGGCCCTTGCCCACCTCAAACTGCGGCTTCACCATGGGAACGATATCCGCGGTCGGCGACGCGCACCCAACCAGCGCGGGCAACACGGTGGCAAGCGAGATGAACGACAGGTCCGCCACCACGAGGTCCACCTGGCCGCCGATCACGTCGGGTGTCAGCTCGCGGGCATTGGTCCGCTCGACGACGACGACCCGCGGGTCGCTGCGCAGCGACCAGGCCAGCTGGCCGTATCCGACGTCGGCGGCGACCACCTCGACGGCCCCACGGTCCAGCAGGACCTCGGTGAACCCGCCTGTCGAGGCGCCGGCGTCCAGGCAGCGCCGGCCGTCGACGGAAAGCCCGAAGGCGTCCAGCGCGCCGATCAGCTTGTGCGCCCCGCGCGACACCCAGGTGCGTTCCCCGTCGTCGGCGACGGTCAGGGCGGCGGTGACGGCGACCGCGGTGCCCGGCTTGACCGCCGGCATGCCGTCGATGCTCACCCGGCCGGCGCCGATCAATTCCGCGGCCTGCTGACGCGAGCGCGCCAGGCCGCGTCGGACCAGCTCGGCATCGACGCGGGCACGCCGAGGCATGCGCGCACTCAGCCCTTCTCCGCCGACTCCAGCGCCCGCAGCAGCACGTCGTGCGCCTCGGAGAGGCGCCGCGCGATGTCTTCGAGCTCAGCTAACGACGGCCCGTTCTCCAGGTCAGCCGGATTCGCCGGGTCGGGCAGTTCGGTGATCAACGCCTCAATTTCGGCGCGAATCTGATCAGGATCGATATTCATTGCGCTCCTACGCTACCGGCTTGGACCCGGCATGCATTTCGCTGGACAGCACCCACTAGATCAGCGACCACCGGCCCAGGGCGTCCCGGGCGCGGTCGTCCCCGGCTTCGATGTCCGGCGTCCCGTCCGCGTCCCAGACGGCGGCCGCGACGGCACGCACGATCGACAGGCCGTCGCCGTCGTCGTCGTGGCCGTCCGCGCTGACCGTGATCGACCCGTCGCCGACCTCCACCCGCCAGCAAGGCTGCGGGGCGATTTCGAGGGCGTCGGCCTGTTGGTGCAGGCACCGCAGGTCGTGACCGATGAAGGTGGGCCGCCGATTCGGCTCGGCGTAGACCGCATCCCGCGCATCGTTGACCCCGGTGAGCACCATCAGGCTGGGCAACCCGGCGGCGTTGGCGCCTTCGATGTCGGTGTCCAGCCGGTCGCCGACCACCAGCGGCGCGCGAAAGTCGCCGCGGCCCACCGCATCCCGCATCAGCTGCGGCCCCGGCTTGCCGGCCACCTGGGGCTCCGCATCGGTGGCGGCCCGCAGCGCGGCCACCAGCGAACCGTTGCCGGGCAGCAGGCCGCGTTCGGTGGGCAGCGTCTTGTCGACATTGGCCGCCACCCACACCGCGCCGGCGCGGATCGCCAGCGCGGCCTCGGCGAGCTCGGGCCACCCGAGGGTCTGCGACAGGCCCTGCGCGACGGCGTCGGGGTGTTCGTCGAAACTGCGCACCGGACGCAGCCCGGCCTTGGCGACCTCGTCGGCCAACGCGTCGGTGCCCACGATCAGCACCCGCGAACCGCTCGGCAGCTGCGCCGCCAGCAGGTGCGCGGCGCTCTGGGCGCTGGTGACGACGTCGTCGTCGGTGGCGCTGAACCCGAGTTCACGCAAGTGGGTGGCGACGTCCCCGGCGCTGCGCGACGCGTTGTTGGTGACGAACAGCGCGCGGCCGGGCACCTCGTCGAGCGACTCGACGGCGCCCTCGGTGGGCTGCTTGCCGCGAAACACCGTGCCGTCCAAGTCGATCAGCAGGCAGTCGTATTCCTGCGCGAGAGTCATCCGAGCTCGCTGACCCGCTCCTCGGCGTCGGTGACGCCGTCGATGTCCGCGCCCGCCGCGCGCAGGAACCATTGCAGCGCTTCGTCTTCGCGGCCGAGCGCGAGCAACGTGTCGGCGTAGGCGTAGAACAGCCGCGCGGCCGTCGTGCCGGTGCGGGACGGGTCCAGCTGCGGCGTGGACAGCACGGTCAGCGCCTGTTCGAGCTGGCCCAGATCGGCGCGGGCGCCGGCGGCGACGATGCGCAACTCGTCGGCGTCGTCCCCGCTGAGCTGCTCCGCCTCCGGCCCGCGCGCCAGTTCGATCGCCCGCTGCGGACGGCCCAGGCCGCGCTCGCAATCGGCGATCAGCGCCAGCAGCGACGACTTGCTCCCCATCCGGCGGGCGGCGCGCAGTTCGGCCAGCGCTTGGGACCAGTCGCCGCAGTGGTACGCGGCGATCCCGACGGCCTCGCGGACCGCGGCGAGCCGGCTGGCGCGGGCGCGCGCCGCACGCGCGTGGCTCAACGCGGTCTCGGGGTCGTCGTCGAGCAACTCGCCCGCGGCGACGAGATGGCAGGCCACCGCCTCGGCGGTGGAGCGGCCCAGGGTGCTCAGCTCGCGCCAGATTTCAGGGGCCAGCTGCTTGGCTTCCACGCCAGGCGGGATCGGCGGCGCGTCGGGCGCCTCCGGAGCGCTCTTCGGCTGGACCGGTCGGGCCCGCCCCGGACCCGACCAGGATTTCTCGTTCCTATCCATGTCAGCCCACCCGCTCGATCCCAGCGATGTTGCGCTTGCCGCGGCGCAGCACCAGCCACTGGCCGTGCAGGAAGTCCGACGGCTGGGGGGCCCAGTCCTCGTTCTCGATGCGCACGTTGTTCACCGAGACGCCGCCCTCGCCGATCGTGCGGCGCGCCGCCTTGCGGCTTTCGGACAGGCCGCTGGCCACCAGCAGGTCGACGATCCCGTCGGGCTCCCCCGGCTTGAGCTCGGCGACCGTGGTCTCGCGCAGCGCCGCGCCCAGCGTCACGTCGTCCAGGCGGTCCAGTTCACCCTGCCCGAACAGCGCCCGGCTGGCGTGCTCGACGGCCGCGGTGGCCGCTTCGCCGTGCACCAGCGTCGTGAGCTCGGCGGCGAGCCGGCGCTGGGCCGCACGCTGCTGCGGACGCTCCGCGGTCGCCTGCTCCAGCTCCGCCAGCTCGTCGGCCGTCAGGAAGGTGAACCAGCGCAGGTAGCCGATGACGTCGGCGTCGGCGGTGTTGACGAAGTGCTGATACCAGGCGTACGGACTGGTCATCTGCGAGTCCAGCCACAGGCTGCCGCCGCCGGTGGACTTGCCGAACTTGGTGCCGTCGGCGGCGGTCAGGAGCGGAATGGTGAGCGCGTGGACGGATGCGCCGGTCTTCTGGCGGACCAGGCGCACACCGGCGATGATGTTGCCCCACTGGTCCGAACCTCCGATCTGCAGCGCGCAGCCGTGCCGCCGGTGCAGTTCGAGGTAGTCGTTGGCCTGCAGCAGCATGTAGCTGAACTCGGTGTAGGAGATCCCGTCGCCCTCCAGCCGGCGCCGGACCATGTCGCGGTCCAGCATCACGTTGACCGAGAAGTGCTTGCCGAGGTCGCGCAGGAACTCGATGGTCGACATGGCCTGCGTCCACTCGAAGTTGTTGACGACGATCGCGCCGGTCGGCGAGTCGTCAAAGTCGACGAAGCGCTCCAGCTGCCCACGGATCCGCTCGGTCCATTCGGCGACGGTGTCGGCCTCGTTCAGGGTGCGCTCGCCGACTTCACGCGGATCGCCGATCATGCCCGTGGCGCCGCCCGCGAGCACGATGGGCCGGTGACCGGCACGCTGAAACCGCTTCAGCGCCAGCAGCGTCACCAGGTTGCCGGCGTGCAGGCTCGGCGCCGTGGGGTCGAAGCCGGCGTAGACCGTGATCGGCGCGCGCTGCGTCTCGGCGGCCAGCGCTTTGAGGTCCGTGGACTGCGCTATCAGCCCGCGCCAGGTGAGCTCGTCGAGGATTTGAGAGGACATCGCGGACGACTTTAGTCGCTGGTGATTGGGGTGTGCTCGGCCCGCGATTCGCTCACCCTGATTTTGGACGGCCACCGAACCGCCGCTGATTCGCGAGCGTAACCCCACCGCGAGATCGCGGGCCTCAAATCGCAGCCACGTTACGCTCGCGGGCAAGACCGCGGGGCTGGCTGCCAAATAGACTTCTTACGCCCAGGTAAGCCAAGCTAACTAGTCAGCCGACCGTGGAGCGTTATGCAAAACCAGTACTTCCCGTTGGTCGTCGCCGTCGTCATGCTCGCGCTCGGGCTGACGCTCACGGTCGAGGATTTCAAGCGGGCCGCCAACCTGCGTAAACCGCTGCTGGTCGCGCTGATCTGCCAGTGTCTGCTGCTCCCGGGCCTGTGCCTGCTGATCGCCGAGGCGTTCCACCTCCCACCGAACCTGGCGATCGGGCTGATGCTGATGGCCGCGACCCCCGGCGGGACGATGGCAAACATCATCAGCCACCTGGTCAACGGGGACCTGGCGCTGAATCTCACGCTGACCGCGATCAACGCCGTGCTGTCGATCGTCACGCTGCCGGCGATCCTGGCAGCCGCGATGACCTGGTTTCTGGGCGACGGCAAGTTCATCCCACTGCAGCTGGACAAGTTCGTCGCGGTGTTTGCGCTGGTGCTGATACCGACCGCGATCGGCATCGCGATCCGCCATCGCTATCCCGAGCTGGCCCGCCGCATGCAGCGGCCGGTCAAAATCGTCGTCATCGTGCTGGTTGTGGTCGCCATCGTCGCGTCCCTGGCCGGCGGCCGGAACGCCCTGTGGAGCAACTTCGGCGTGCTCAGCGGCGCCGTCGTCACGTTCTGCGCCGTCAGCCTGACGGTCGGTTATCTGGCGCCGCGCTGGATGCGGCTCGCGCCGCCGCAGGCCATTGCCGTCAGCCTGGAGATCGGGCTGCACAATGCGGTGGTGGCGATGGGCGTCGCGCTCAGCCCGCAGCTGTTGAACAGCGCCGAGATGGCCACCCCCGCCGCCATCTACGGCGGCATCGCCCCTTTTCTGGCGCTGACGTTCGTGTTCGCGGTGCGCCGCCTGGACCCCGCGTTTCGGTCCCTGGCGACCGCGAGCG
>NZ_JCALCE010000017.1:0-130469 GCF_059812195.1 Mycobacterium sp. NGS68
AGACATGCAGACATGGGGTTTGTCCTAGAGACCTATGCCCACGTGCTCAGCGCAATGACGAACGGCATTCTGCCGAGCAAGCGGCGAGCTCCCTAGTAGACGACGCCTGGTGGGCGACCGGAAATCGGAGTGAATCGCAGTTGCGCTAATGATCTTTCGGTCTCGGATCGCCGAACGTCGATAGAGCCGTTGACCCGATGACCCTCCGGGGCTGTGTTCCTAACCCAAATAGCCGAAGGGATGGTGGACCGAAATACCGCTGAGCTTGCGAAATACCGAACTGCATTCTTCATCGGTAAGGTTGCATATATAGTCAACAAATGCCCGATTGATATTCGGACCCCGCGCAAACTGGCCCTCGCCATAGCCTTGCATCTTCGGATCTTTTGCCAGCGTCTTCGCGATTTCGATGTCAGACAATAAGCGTGCTGGGAGCCGCTTCTGATCATGCTTGTTCCAGTTGAGTACCATCTGGACCAGATCCGTCAGTATGGACTCCTGGCCTCGCTGTAGAAGCGCCATGTCCGGATGTTGTATCACGTAGCGTTTAGTGATGAATTTCAAGAGTTGAACTTCATGCCAAGCGTCAACGGGGAGTCCGATGTGGGGTCCGTCTGCCCAGAGCGGCTTTTCAGAGACCTTGAGCCCAGTCAAAAACTTCTCTACCTGGTTCGACGCCCAAGTGTGTATGGATGCATCTCGAGCCTCTAGCTGGCTCTCTGCGAATATGCTTTCAGTATCGTTAGCCAATCGCTTCGCCGCGTTGCGCAGCTTCTTGTGGTCAAACCAGCCGACGTAGTCGATCTCCAACCTTCTCGCGAGATCCCCCAGCGCTCCATCGTATTTAAAATTATCGAACTTTTCACCTTTCTGGACCCGGTCTTGATAGTCTCCGAATTGCTTTAATTCATTTCGTATGGCCGCGGTATTGAGAATGCCACCCATCAAAAGAAAATCTTCGAGATCATGAATCGAATACGAGATATCATCTGCCATATCCATGATAGACGACTCGAGGGTCTGCGTCTCTTCGCCGAACCCGTCGGGAAGGAAGGATCGCGTGAGTTCTCGGACCTCGTCGTGCTCAGCGTAATAGTTGAACTTGCGCCAGTGCCGACGATAGAGTGCGTCTTCTTTGAATTGCGCCGGAGTCCGTGGGACAGTTAGATCCATCGCTCTGTCATGAGCGACCTTTCCTCTCTTGGTCGCTCGCGGCCATGGATACTTAGCAATGGCCGCCAACGAAGCATATGTCAGATCAAGACCCTGGTATTCAATACTTCGTGAATAACCCGTCAACACTATCCGCAGCGATTGCGCGTTGCCCTCGAAGCCATCGTCGAGGCCCAGGCCGACAGAGGCATCGGATTCGTCTTCTCGTGCGATCCGGTCAAGGATCTCCTCGCCGACGTGCCCAAATGGCGGGTGGCCGATGTCGTGTGCCATGGCGGCAGCGACGCACACGTCAACATCAAGGCCGCCCAACTCACCGATAAGTTCATGTTGCGACTCGTCATTCAGCAGATGCTCGGCAGCACTCCTTGCGACCTGAGCCACCTTCTGCGAGTGGGTGAGACGATTGTGAATCAGCGGCCGGTCACTGAACGGGGTGACCACTTGAGTTACCCCTGCGAGCCGCCGCCATGCGGGCGAGTAGGTGATCCGGTCGACATCGCGCTGCGCCTCGCTCCGAATATCTTTGGCCCTGGCTTCGTCGTCGCGTTCGCGATTGCTTAAACGCTTGCTACGTAACGAGTTTCGGGAGAGAGTCTTACCGTCAATGCCGACATCGCCGACAGCCTCGACAGCCGTTATCCTACGGGCCAACCCCATCGACAGCCCCTGCTGCTATCAGCTCCGCACTCTGGTGCGGGCTTAGGGAGCCATCGAAAGTACGTCGTCCTCGTCGACGACGTACTTGACGTTGCTCAGGGCCGCATCAACCTCGACTGCTTTGAAGTGGCTCTGCTCTGATAGCTTCGCCTGTAGGTCAGCGCGGCGCGTTGGTCCGTCATCCCGAAGCACTTTGGCAATGGCCTTGGTGATCGACTGCACCCGCAGCACGGCCTCGACCGGATGGAGTTGAGCCATTCCGTTGCCTTCCTTTCCCTTTACGAACTGGTAGCCCGATGGGAGCTAATTAAGCCGCTCGTCCCTCCGCGCTGAGGAGCGGGTGCAGAACAGACTCGTCCGACACCACTCGAACGTCTGCGCGCGAGCCATAAGTTCCGCATGCCCTAACCGTAGCGTCTACGACCGACACCGGAACGATCCACGATGGCGTGTCGCCGCCGCAGCCTATGAGGCCAACGAGCCGCGCTGTCATAATCCTCTTTCCGTTGAGAGTGCAGCATAGTCTCACGCCAGATCTCCCGCTCGACTTCGATTTCCGGAGATAGATACGAGCGACTCGATGGCCGAGCGACGGCTGGACGCGGTCATCTCGCCTCGCGGCCGAGCGAGAGGAAGCCTTCAAACTAATCATTACCCTCGCTAATGTTCCCAAAAGTGTTCCCAAAGGGCATGAAAATGGCCCCCAGGCGTGTGCCTGAGGGCCATTTCCGCTGGTAGCGGGGACAGGATTCGAACCTGCGACCTCTGGGTTATGAGCCCAGCGAGCTACCGAGCTGCTCCACCCCGCGTCGGTAAACGCAAGGTTACCCAACGCGCCCGAGTCCCACCAAATCGCGCGGTCAGCGCCTCGTCGGCCGCCATCAGTGGGTCGGCAACTGGAGCCCGTACCGTCGCCTGATGTCGTCCATCCAGTCCGGGGACCCGTACGTCAACCCGTACTTGGCGGCCAGCTCACCGAAGTCGGGAAGCTCGTGCAGGATCTGGCCGGCGGGGTCGTCGGCGTGCTCGGCCAACAGTTCCCCCAATGCGCGGAAATAGTTTTCGAAGCCGCCCGGAGTGATGATCTCGATGATGCGGCCCGGTTCGTTGCCGGCGTTCCACATGGCATGCATCTGACCGCGCGGTTTGGTGATGTAGCCGCCGGGCCCCAGCACCACCTCGCTGTCGTCCGAGCGGAAACCGATCTCGCCGGCGATCACGATCAAGTGCTCGTCCTCCCGGCTGTGCCGGTGCGCCGCGGTGAGCGCACCCACCGCGAACGGATGCTCGACGATCGCCACCTCTCCCCCGTTGTCGCGGCCGTGGAGCTTGAACACCACTCCGAAACCGGGCAGCGGCACGACGTCGCCCTCCCCTGGCCGCACCACGGTGACCTGATGGTTCATGCGACTACTCCGGCCAGCCGTTGTTACGGATGATTTCGACGAAGTCCTCACGCACGAACGTCGGGTCGAAATGCTGCAGCACGTCGGCATTTACGGTGCCGAAGGTGCTGCCCGGCCGGTGCTTCAAGCCGTCGGTAAAAGCCCGCAGGATGCGATTCTTGAAGTCTGGACGCGGGTGAACGGCGGTGACGGCCGACAGCGCTTCGGCCGAAAGGCCTTCGCGACCGATGCCCAGCACGTCAGTCTCGACACCGGCTGTAACCAAGGCGATTTCGGGGTCGAGGAATTCGGGGATCCCTGGGGTGGTGTGCAGGGCGATGCCCAGCCACACCTTGTCCGCGTCCGCCTTCCCGACGCCGTGGGCAACCAGGAACTCGCGCGCTGCGTTGGCGCCGTCGACCTCGAACCGCAGGCTGGAGGTGCGGAAGCGCTCCGTGAGGCCGAGGTCGTGGAACATGGCCCCGACGTAAAGCAGCTCGAGATTGGGTTCCAGGCCGCGGCGCAGGCCCTGCAACGCGCCGAACAGGAACACCCGTCGGGAGTGGTCGAACAGCAGGTCGTCCTCGGCCGCACGGACGAATTCGGTGGTCGCGCGGACGAGTTCGGTATCCGGTACCGCGATGCCTGCGATGGTCTCAATCGCCTGAACGGCCATGATCTGATCTCCTTCTCATTGCTCACTGCAGCCAGTCTGCGCCCGCAGCGGCTATCCGACCGTGTGCAGAACAGCCGTCGATCCCACAAAAAGCGACACAATGGGCGGGTGGTGCCGCCCAACCCAGCTACCCGTTCGGTGGTGATCGTCGTCTTCGACGGCGTGACGATGTTGGACGTTGCGGGCGCGGGTGAGGTCTTCGCCGAAGCCAACCACTTCGGCGCCGACTACCGGGTCAAGATCGCGTCGGTCGACGGGCGCGACGTCACAACGTCTCTGGGGTCCCGGTTAGGCGTCACCGACTCTATGTCGTCAATCGACCACGTCGACACCGTCATTGTCGCGGGCAGCAACGAACTGCCCCGGCGGCCGATTGACCCCGAACTCGTGGAGGCGATCAAATCGGTCTCGACCCGGGCTCGGCGTCTGGCCTCGATTTGCACGGGGTCCTTCATCCTGGCGCAGGCCGGACTGCTCGATGGCCGACGCGCCACCACACATTGGCATGATGTCCGGTTGTTTGCTCGGGCCTTCCCCGCCGTGACCGTCGAGCCGGACGCCATTTTCGTCCGCGACGGCGATCTGTTCACCTCTGCCGGGGTGTCGTCCGGCATCGACCTAGCGCTGGCGTTGGTCGAAATCGATCACGGCACCGAACTCGTCCGCGAAGTGGCGCGGTGGTTGGTGGTGTATCTCAAACGCGCGGGCGGACAGTCGCAGTTCTCCGCCCTGGTGGAGGCCGAGCCCCCGCCCGGCTCACCGCTGCGGGCGGCCACCGAGGCGATCGCTGCGGACCCCGCCGCCGACCACAGCGTGAAAAGGCTTGCAGCCCAGGCCTCCCTGAGCACGCGGCAACTGACGCGGCTGTTTCAGTCCGAATTGCAGACCACGCCGGCCCGCTACGTCGAGATGGTCCGCGTCGACGTGGCACGCGCTGCGCTCGACGCCGGCCGCACGGTCGCCGAGAGCGCCCGGCTGGCGAGTTTCGGCAGCGCGGAGACGCTACGACGGGTTTTCCTCAATCACATCGGCATCAGTCCCAAGGCCTATCGGGACAGGTTTCACACGGCGGCTCGCGCCTGACGCCGGGGGTACTGTTGCGCCGTGCACATCGACGTGATGACGGTCCCCCTGCCCTTGGCCAAGATCGGCGATCTGGCCCGTCGGACCCAGGACGCGGGGTTCTCCGGCATGCTGTTCACCGAGACGGGGCGGACCGCCTATCTCAACGCCGCGGTCGCCTCGCAGGCCGCGCCCGGCCTCGAGTTGTCCACGGGGGTCGCGGTGGCCTTTCCGCGCAGCCCGTTCGTCACGGCCGCCGCGGCGTGGGAGCTGCAGGAAGCGACCGACGGGAAGTTCCGGCTCGGCCTCGGTACCCAGGTGCGCACGCACGTCGTGCGGCGCTACGGCATGGCCTTCGAACGTCCCGGTCCGCGACTGCGCGACTACGTTCGCGCCGTCAAAGCCTGCTTCACCGCCTTCCGGACGGGAAAGCTTGACCACCACGGCGAGTTCTACGACCTCGATTTCATCACCCCGCAGTGGAGCGCCGGGCCCATCGACGCGCCCGATCCCAAAGTCGATGTCGCAGCAGTAAATCCATGGATGCTACGGATGGCGGGCGAGGTGGCGGACGGAGTGCACGTGCACCCGCTCGGCGAGCCCGGTTACATCAGCCGTCACGTCGTGCCGAACGTCGCCGCGGGCGCCGCCAAAGCCGGCCGCTCGCCGTCGGACATCGCCATGATCGTTCCGGTGATGACGATCGTCGGCGACAGCGACGAAGAGCGCGCCCGCGAGCGGGAGTCGGTGCGCGCCAGCATGAGTTTCTACGGCAGCACCCCCAACTACTCGTTCATCTGGGACGAGGCCGGCTTCGAGGGCACGACCGCGCGGATCCGCGAGAAGCAGAAGGCCGGCGACTATGCGGGCATGGCGGCGCAGATCACCGACGAGCACATCGCCCTCTTCGCGACCGAGTCGACGTGGGACGGGCTGGCCGACGCGCTGACCTCAAAGTACGACGGCATCGCGACGCGGCTGGCGCTCTACAACGCCGCGGGCGATCCGGAGCGTTTCGAGCGGTACGGCGAGGTCGCCCGTCGGCTCAGCGGTTAGCTCGCCGGCGAAAAGGACAAGCGGCTACTTGGCGTTGTTGAACTTGTTGATCGCGTCGTCCAACCGCTGCAACGCGGCGCCGTAGGCACCGAAGTCACCCTTCTTCTGCGCGTCCCGCGCCGCGCCGATGGCCGCCTGAATCTCCTGCAGCGCAGCGGCTTTGGCCGGCGATAGGGTGGTCGCCCCGTCGGGAACCGGCGGCACCGCGGACGGCGGCGCGGGCGGTCCCGGACCATTGGCCGGTGGCGCGTTCGGCGGGGCCTTGGGCGGCGCGCCGGCTTCGGTGGGCACGACTCCGGCCGCGGCGGCGGCCGCGCCGGGTCCGAATAGCGCGGTCAGCGCATCGCCGACGGTGGGCCCGTACCCGATCTTGTCGTTGTACATCATCGCCACCCTGATCAGGCGGGGATAGGTGGCCGCATCGCTGCTGCCCGGGGACGCGTACAGCGGTTCCACGTAGAGCAGCCCGCCGTCGGCAACCGGCAGCGTCAGTAAGTTGCCCCATTTGATGCGGGCCTGGTTATCTCGTCCGATCACGCCGAGTTCGCGCAGCACTTCGGGGTCGGTGGTGATCGCGTTATTGGCCAGCTTCGGCCCGTTGACGTTGCCCGGAATGGTGAGCACCGTAATCTTGCCGTACGTCGCGGGATCGCAACTGGCGCTGATGTAGGCGGCCAGGAAGTCCTGGCGGAACCTGTTCATCGCCGTGGTCAGCTGATACGACGGCGAACCGTCGTTCTTGAGAATGTTTTTCGCGACGATGTAGTACGGCGGCTGATAGCTGCTGGCGGTCGGATTCGGGTCCAGCGGCACGTCCCAGAAGTCCGACGAGTTGAAGTACGTCCCCGGGTTGTTCACGTGATACTTGGCCAGCAGCAGCCGCTGCACCTTGAACAGGTCCTCGGGGTAACGCAGATGCTCCGCGAGTTCGGGGGAGATATCGCTCTTCGGCTTGACGGTGCCCGGGAAGACGCGCATCCAGGCTCGCAGCACCGGGTCCTGTTCGTCCTGCTGGTAGAGCGTGACGGTGCCGTCGTAGGCGTCCACCGTGGCCTTGACCGAATTGCGGATGTAGGACACCTGCTTGTCCGGGCCCTGCCGGTTCAGGGCCACCTCCGTGGAGTCGGCCGTCGCCGACGACAGCGGGGTGAGCTCGGAGTACGGGTAGTTGTCCAGCGTGGTGTACCCGTCGAGAATCCAGACCAGCCGCTTGTTGACAATCGCCGGGTACACCGCGGTGTCGGTCGTCAGCCACGGCGCCACCGCCTCCACCCGCTGCGCGGGGTCGCGGTTGAACAACAGCCTGCTGTTGGAGCCGATCACGCTGGAGAACAGGAAGTTCCGCTCGGCGAACTTCACGGCGAAGACGCTGCGTGCCAGCCAGCTGCCGACGGGGACCCCACCGGTGCCGGTGTAGGTGTATCGCGTTGTGCCGGTGTTGGTTTCGTAGTCGTATTCACGGTCGTCGCCGTTGCGTCCGACGATCGCGTAATCGGCGGCAGCACTGGCGATCACCGGGCCGAAATAGATGCGCGGCTGGTCCAGCGGCGCCGGCCCCTCGGACTGCACGGTGCCGTTGGCGCCGACGACATTGACCAGGAACTGGGGGTAACCGCCGTTCTGGTTCGGGTCGTTGGCGATGCCGCGCACGGTGTTGGCCGGCGACGCCACGAATCCGTTGCCATGCGTGTACACGGTGTGCCGGTTGATCCAGTCCCGCTGGTTGAGGATCAACCGGTCCGGGTTCAGTTCGCGGGCGGCGACGACGAAGTCGCGCAGGGCGCCGTTGCGGTCTACGTAGCGGTCGATGGACAGCTGCTCGGGGAAGTAGTAGAAGTTCTTGCCCCGCTGGAACTGGGTGAAGGCCGGGCTGACAATCGTCGGGTCGAGCAACCGGATGTTCGAGGTGGTCGCGCGATCGGCGGCGACCTGCGGGGCGGTGGCCGGCGCGTCGCCAGGGTAGTTGCGGTAGGTCACTACGTCGTCGGTCAGCCCGTACGCCTGGCGCGTCGCGGCGATGCTGCGGCTGATGTATTCGCTCTCCTTGCGCACCGCGTCGGGCTTGGCGATGAGCTGCTCGACGATAAACGGCCAGCCCGCACCCACGATCAGCGACGACAGCAGCAACAACACCAGCCCGATCGCGGGGATCCGCAGGTCCCGCAGCGTGATGGCGGAGAACACCGCGGCCGCGCATATCAGCGCGATCGTCATCAGGATCAGCTTGGCGGGCAGTACCGCGTTGATGTCGGTGTAGCCGGCACCCGTGAAGGGCTTGTTGTTCCGAGTGTGCGACAGCAGTTCGTAGCGGTCCAGCCAATACGCGGCGGCCTTGAGGACCACCAGCGTGCCGACCAGGCTGACCAGTTGGATGCGCGCCGACCGACTCAGCGCGCCGCTGCGCCCGGACAGCCGGATGCCGCCGAAGATGTAGTGCGACAACAGGTTCGCCACCAAAGCCAAAAACGCCGCGACGAACAGGTAGCTGAGCAGCAGTCGGTAGAACGGCAGGTCGAACGCGTAGAAGCCGAGGTCCTTGCCAAACTGCGGATCGCGGATGCCGAAGTCGCCGCCGTGCAGGAACAGCTGGATCCGCACCCAATAACTCTGCGCGATCACCCCGGCGAGCAGGCCGATCGCCGCCGGGATTCCGATGCCCACGAGCCGCAGCCGGGACAGCACGAAGGTGCGGTAGCGCGCCACCGGGTCGTTGTCGTTGCTCGGCACGAAGACCGGCCGGGTGCGGTAGGCCAGCGCCAGACCCGCGAACACGATGCCGCCGACCAGCAGCGCGGTCACCAGGAACACCACCAGCCGCGTCACCAGCACGGTGGTGAACACTGAGCGGTAGCCGAGCTCGCCGAACCACAGCCAGTCGACGTATGTGTCGACCAGTTGCGGGCCAACCAGCAGCAACAGGATCCCGAACAGCACGATCATGATCAGAATCCGGCTGAGCCGACTCAGTTTCGGCATCCGTGCGGTGGGCCGCATCCCCACTGGCTACGCTCCCTGCTGTTCTGAGGCCGGTTGTCTAGAGATTTCTAGACGGTCACAACTCTACGCACCGCCGCGGCGGTCCTTCCCGGTTAGCAACTCGGGGGCTGACCTCCGGAGGTGATCGCGTGCAGCGCGTCCACCGCACCGCTCAGGGTTTCGACCTTCACCAGGCGTAAACCGCTCGGGTTGTCCGACGCCGCCTCGGCGCAGTTCTTCGCCGGCACCAGGAACACGGTGGCACCGGCGCCGCTGGCGGCGACCATCTTGTGGGTGATGCCGCCGATCTGGCCGACCTTGCCGTCGATCGAGATGGTGCCGGTGCCCGCGATGAACATCGACCCGGCCAGGTCACCGGTGGTGAGCTTGTCGACGACGGCGAGGCTGAACATCAGCCCGGCGGACGGTCCGCCGACGTTGGCGAGGTTGAAGTCCACGACGAACGGCGCCCACGGCGCGTCCAGCACCGAGACACCGAGGAAGCCGTAGTCGCGGTCCTTGTTCGTGCCCAGCGTGATCTGCGCGACGCCGGCCGGCTCGTTCTTGCGGCGGTAATCGATCGTCACGACCTGACCGGGCTTGGTTTTCTTCAGCAGCGCGGTGAACTGCTCGACGGTGGGCACCGGGGTGCCGTCGACCATGTCGATGGCGTCCCCGGTCTTGAGCTTGCCCGCCGACGGACCGGAGTCGGCCAGCTTGGCGACGGTCACCGCCGACGGGAACTTCAGGTAGCCCAGGGCGGCGTAGGCGGCGCTGTCCTCGGAGTTCTTGAAATCGGCGTTGTTGGTCTTGTCGACCTCTTCGCGGGATTTTCCGGGCGGATAGATGAGGTCACGCGGGACCAGCTGTTCGGTGCCCGAAAGCCACAGGGTCAGGGCTTCGCCGAGGGTCAGGTCGTCGCGCTGGGACACCGTCGTCATGTTCAGGTGACCCGAGGTCGGATGCGTCTGGGTGCCTTCGATGTGAACTACCTGCTTGCCGTCGACCTCGCCGAGCGTGTCGAAGGTGGGACCCGGACCCAGCGACACGAACGGCACCGTCACCACCGCCAGCAGGACGCCGAACACCACAATCGGCACCAGCGCGACCATCAAGGTCAGAATCCGCCTGTTCACGCCGCTAACCATAGACGGCGGTGTTCAGCTACGAGCATGACGTGAGATAGCGCTTTATCTGCGGCCCTTGAGTACCGTTGACGTCATGGCTAACCCGCCTTTCGGCTTCTCCTCCGGAGACGACTCCGAAAAAGACGAGCCGGGGCGCGAAGAACGCGGGAAGAAAAATCCCGATTCCGGCTCGGGCGCGCAGGACCCACTGGCCGCATTCGGCATGAGTGGGGACTTCGGCATGGGCGACCTGGGGCAGATCTTCACCCAGCTGGGCCAGATGTTCAGCAACGCCGGCAACGTGATGTCCGGGGGGCAGGGCTCGGGGCCGGTCAACTACGACCTGGCGCGACGGGTCGCCACCAGCTCGATCGGCTTCGTCGCGCCCATCCCGGCCACGACGAACTCGGCGATCAGGGACGCGGTGCACCTCGCCGAGACGTGGCTGGACGGGGCCACGGCGCTGCCGGCCGGCACGACCACGGCCGTCGGCTGGAGCCCCAGCGACTGGGTCGACAACACGCTGGAGACCTGGAAGCGGCTGTGCGACCCGATGGCCGAGCAGATCTCGACGGTGTGGGCGTCGTCGCTGCCCGAGGAAGCCAAGAGCATGGCCGGCCCGCTGTTGTCGATGATGTCGCAGATGGGCGGCATGGCCTTCGGCTCGCAGCTGGGCCAGGCGCTGGCGCGGTTGTCGCGCGAGGTGCTGACGTCGACCGAGATCGGCCTGCCGCTGGGCCCCAAGGGGGTGGCGGCCATCCTGCCGGACGCGGTCGAGTCGTTCGCGTCCGGGCTCGAGCGGCCGCGCAGCGAGGTCGTGACGTTCCTGGCGGCCCGCGAGGCCGCGCATCATCGGCTGTTCAGCCATGTGCCCTGGCTGACCAGTCAGTTGCTGGGCGCCGTGGAGGCCTACGCCCGCGGCATGAAGATCGACATGACGGGCATCGAGGAGCTGGCGCGCGACTTCAACCCCGCGTCGCTGTCCGATCCGGCGGCCATCGAACAGCTGCTGGGTCAGGGAGTGTTCGAACCCAAGGCCACGCCGGCGCAGACGCAGGCGCTGGAACGGCTTGAGACGCTGCTCGCCCTGATCGAGGGGTGGGTGCAGGTGGTGGTCGCCGCCGCGCTGGGCGACCGGATCCCCGGCGCGTCGGCCCTCAGCGAGACGTTGCGGCGGCGTCGGGCCAGCGGCGGTCCGGCCGAGCAGACGTTCGCGACGCTGGTCGGCCTGGAGCTGCGGCCGCGCAAGTTGCGCGAGGCCGCCGCGCTGTGGGAGCGGCTGACGCAGGCCGTCGGCGCCGACGCCCGCGACGCCGTCTGGCAACACCCGGACCTGCTTCCTGCCGCGGACGATCTCGACGAGCCGGCCGCGTTTATCGACCGGATCATCGGCGGCGACACCAGCGGCATCGACCAGGCCCTTTCCGACTTGGAAGCCCAACTCGAGCGGGACAAGCGCGACGAGCCCGACTCCGGCGGGGCGACGGATCACTGAGCCGCGCTTGTTGCTAGCGGTTGCAGACGTCCCGGTGGCACGCCGCGCGGTTGCTTAAGCGCGGCCCAGCTCCCGACGGGGCTGTGGACAACGGGCAGCGTGTCCCGGGCCCGCCGTGGCACAGTCTCGATTCATGCCGCGGCCTTCGCTGTATGCCCTGGACCCGGCGATGCCGGTGCTGCTGCGGCCCGACGGTGCCGTGCAGGTGGGCTGGGATCCCCGCCGCGCCGTGCTGGTTCGGCCACCGGGCGGCCTGTCCGCGGCGGAATTAGCCACGCTGCTGCGGTCCATGCGTTCGCCGATCGCGATCGCCGAATTGCAGCGTCGCGTCGGCGGCCTGCCGGACGCTGCCGGCCTGGTCGGGCAGCTCGTCGGCGCCGGGGTGGCAACGCCCGCAGACCCGGCGCGGGGCCGCGCGGCGTCGATCCGGGTGCACGGCCGCGGGCCGCTGTCGGACCTGCTCGTGGAGGCGCTGCGCTGCTCCGGCGCGCGGATCGCGCACACCAGCCAGCCGCATGCCGCCGTGTCGCCGACTGCTGATCTGGTGGTGTTGACCGATTACCTCGTCGCCGACCCGCGCATGGTCCGCGACCTGCATCACCAGGGCATCGCGCACCTGCCGGTCCGGGTGCGCGACGGCACCGGGCTGGTGGGGCCGCTGGTGATCCCCGGCGAGACAAGCTGTTTGGGCTGCGCGGATCTGCATCGCAGCGATCGCGACGCCGCGTGGCCGGCCATCGCCGCGCAGCTGCGCGACACGGTCGGGGTGGCCGACCGCGCGACCATGCTGGCGACGGCGGCGCTGGCCCTGAGCCAGGTGAATCGGGTGATCGCCGCGGTCCGCGGCCAGAAACCGGTGCCCGACCCCGGGCCGCCGCCGTCGCTGAATGCCACGCTGGAGTTCGACCTCAATGCCGGCTCCATCGTCGCGCGCCGGTGGACCAAGCACCCGCTGTGCACGTTGTGCTGACGTGCGCGCATCCGGGGGTCAGCCCAGGCGTCCCTGTTCCGGCACGGCGGTGGCGATCGACGAGTAGGCCCGGGCCAGGTCGTCCAGGACCGTCTCGGTCAGGGTGCCCTCTTTGCGGTGTCGGTCCAGCGTCTCGATGATGGCCCGGAACAGAGCCTCGGCGGCGTCGTGTTGCGTTTGCTTGGCTGACATGGGTTTGTGGTACCAGGCTCCGATTGCCGAGCAGACGCAAAAGCACCCGACACGCCGCGCGCGGAGGGGCTTTTACGTCTGCTCGCCGTATTAGGGGGCGTTCCGCACGGGCCGTCATGGATGATGGTTGTGTGTCAGAGATCAAACGTGGCCGTGCCGCGCGCAACGCGAAGCTGGCGAGCATCCCGGTCGGCATGGCCGGCCGCGCGGCCCTGGGCTTCGGAAAGCGGCTGACCGGCAAGTCGAAAGACGAGGTCAACGCCGAGCTGATGGAGAAGGCCGCCAACCAGCTGTTCACCGTCCTGGGTGAGCTCAAGGGCGGCGCGATGAAGGTCGGCCAGGCGCTGTCGGTGATGGAAGCGGCGATTCCCGAGCAGTTCGGCGAGCCCTACCGGGAGGCGCTGACCAAGCTGCAGAAGGACGCCCCGCCGCTGCCCGCCGCCAGAGTGCACCGCGTGCTCGACGCGCAGCTGGGCACCAAGTGGCGGGACCGGTTCACGTCGTTCGACGACAAGCCGGTGGCCTCGGCCAGCATCGGCCAAGTGCACAAAGCGGTGTGGTCCGACGGTCGCGAGGTGGCCGTCAAGATCCAGTACCCCGGCGCCGACGAGGCCCTGCGGGCCGACCTCAAGACGATGCAGCGGATGGTCGGCGTGGTCAAGCAGCTCTCCCCCGGCGCCGACGTGCAGGGCATCGTCGACGAGCTGATCGAACGCACCGAGATGGAGCTCGACTACCGGCTGGAGGCCGACAACCAGCGCGCCTTCGCCAAGGCCTACGAGGGCCACCCGCATTTCGCGGTGCCGCACGTGGTGGCCAGCGCCCCCAAGGTGGTGATCCAGGAGTGGATCGACGGCGTGCCGATGGCCGAAATCATCCGCAACGGCACCACCGAGCAGCGTGACCTGATCGGGTTTAGGCTGCTGGAGCTGACGTTCGACGCGCCGCGCCGGCTGGAGATGCTGCACGGCGACGCCCACCCGGGAAACTTCATGCTGCTGCCCGACGACCGGATGGGCGTCATCGACTTCGGCGCGGTGGCACCGCTGCCCGGCGGCTACCCGATCGAGCTCGGCATGACGATCCGGCTGGCCCGCGACAAGAACTACGACCTGCTGCTGCCGACCATGGAGAAGGCCGGGCTGATCCAGCAGGGCCAGCAGGTCTCGGTGCGCGACATCGACGAGATGCTGCGCCAGTACGTCCAGCCCGTCGAGGTCGAGGTGTTCCACTACACCCGCAAATGGCTGCAGCGCATGACCGTGGGCCAGATCGACCGCTCGGTGACGCAGATCAAGACGGCGCGACAGATGGACCTGCCGCCCAAGCTGATCATTCCGATGCGGGTCATCGCCTCGGTGGCCGCAATCCTGTGCCAGCTGGATGCGCACGTGCCGATCAAGCGGCTTTCCGAAGACCTGATTCCCGGTTTCGCCGAGCCCGATACCGCTGTCGTCTAGTTGGGTCTAGGCCTAGCGACTAGTCGCGTCGCTTGTCCGCGAGGGCGCGCAGATGTCCGGCGACACGCCGCGGTGACCGGCATTACGTGCACTTTCGCGTCGGCGCCGAAAATCGCAGTGGCGTCACGTACGCGGCGATCACCGCGGGGCCGGGGCCCAGGCGCTCAGGCGGCCACCTCCGCGCCCTTGCGGGGACGCCCACGCGGGCGCTTGCGGCTGACGACCGCGCCGCGCTCGAAGATCTCCCCACCCCAGACGCCCCAGGGCTCGGCGCGGTCCAGCGCCGCGGCCAGGCACTGGCGCCGGACCGGGCAGTCCGCGCAGAGCGTCTTGGCCCGCTCCAGGTCGGCCGGGGTTTCGGCGAACCACAGGTCGGGATCGCCGACATGACACGGCAACGCTGGCAGCGTCGGTCTAGGGACGGTCAGTGTTGACATGTTCTCGTCCACCTCTTCCTGGTCTGTGTCTGTCCTTCTGCGATCCGGACCAGGTGGGAGGCTTGCTTCCCAAAAGACTTGGCCACGGATCCTGATGACGTCGGGTCCGTGGCCATTCGGCGAATTTCGGGTCAGCTCGTTATGGGTGACCCCGATCCACGGACGCTTCAGTCGCGGCGGCGACGCGGTGCTTACCCGCGGCCGCCCAGGCGGCGCTGCGGGGGGCATGGAAGGTTCCCACCGCGAGCACTGCGGCAGCCACGCCTACACCGGACGCTTTCGTATTCAACGCGTTGATCATCGTGGCCACCCTCCTCTCAGGCACCAACCAATAAAGGCCGTTTCCGAGGGTAAACGCTACCGGCCGTCACTGACAACCGATTTTCTGACCTGCGGGTTTAGCGCGCCTGGCGAACCAGATCGAGCACGTCGGCCCCGTACTGCTCGAGCTTGCGGGCGCCGATGCCCGGGATCGCGATCAGGGCGGCCTCGTCTGCGGGCAGCATTTCGGCGATCGCGATCAGCGTGTTATCGCTGAAGATGATGTAGGGCGGCATCTTCTGCTCCCTGGCCAGCTCCAGCCGCCAGGCCTTGAGCTGCAGCAACAGCTCCTCGTTGACGTCACCCGCACAGGTCTCACAGCGGCGCAGCATGACGGCGGCCGGCGTGCTGAGCGGTTCGTTGCAGACCCGGCAGCGCGACGGGGTGCCCTTGCTGCGCCGGGATTTCGCGGGCGCCAGGGTCGACTGGGTTTGTGGCGCAATGCCGTTGAGAAACCGCGACGGCTTGCGGCTCTGCCGCCCGCCCGGGGTCCTTGCCAATGCCCAGCTGAGCGCCAGATGCACCCGGGCCCGTGTGGTTCCGACGTAGAGCAGCCGACGCTCCTCTTCGACCTGCTCGCTGTCGGGGCCGTGGGCCAGGGCGTGCGAGATGGGAAGTGTGCCGTCGGCCAGGCCAACCAGGAACACCGCATCCCACTCCAGCCCTTTGGCGGCGTGCAGCGAGGCCAGCGTGACCCCCTGCACCACCGGTGGGTGCCGCGCGTCGGCGCGCAACCGGAGCTCCGCCACGAGTGCGGGCAGCTCCAGCTGGGGGCGCTGGGCGACCTCGTCGTCGACCAGTTCGGCCAGCGCGGCCAGTGCCTCCCAACGCTCGCGGGCCTTGGCGCCCACCGGCGGCTCCGTCGTCAACCCGAGGGGTTCGAGGATATTGCGAACGATCTCCGGCAGCGGGCCCTCGGCGCCCCGTTCGGCCGCGCGGGTCAACGCCAGCAGCGCCTGCTTGATCTCCTGACGGTTGAAAAACCCCTCGCCGCCGCGGACCTGGTAGGCGATGCCGGCCTCCGTCAGCGCCTCCTCGTACACCTCGGACTGCGCGTTGACCCGGTACAGGATCGCGATTTCGGAAGGCGCGGTGCCCGATTCGAGCAGGCGGGCGATCGATTTGGCCACCGCCGCGGCCTCGGCCGGTTCGTCGGGATGCTCCTGAAACGACGGGGCAGGCCCGGGCGGACGCTGGCCCACCAACCTCAACTTGCTGCCCGCGACGCGACCCCGTGCGGCGTCGATCACCTGGTTGGCCAACGACACCACCTGCGGCGTGGACCGGTAGTCGCGTTCCAGCCGCACCACCGTGGCGTCCGGGAACCGCCGCGAGAAGTCCAGCAGGAAGCGCGGTGAGGCGCCGGTGAACGAGTAGATGGTCTGGTTGGCGTCACCGACGACCGTCAGGTCGTCCCGGTCGCCCAGCCAGGCGGAAAGCACCCGCTGCTGCAGCGGGGTGACGTCCTGGTACTCGTCGACGACGAAGCAGCGGTAGCGGCCACGGAACTCGTCGGCGACACCGGCGTCATTCTCGATGGCGGCGGCGGTGTGCAGCAGCAGGTCGTCGAAGTCGAGCAGGGTGACGGTCTCGTCACGGACCTTGAGCGCCTCGTACGCGGCGTAGACGGTGGCGATCTTGTCGGCGTCCATCGGGGTGTCGCGACCGCCGGCGGCGACGGCGTCGACGTACTGTTCGGGGCCAATCAGCGACGCCTTGGCCCACTCGATCTCACCGGCGAGGTCGCGGACGTCGTCGGTGCTGGTGTTGAGCCTGCTCCGGCTGGCCGCGCGGGCGACGACGGCGAACTTGGTATCCAGCAGCTCCCATCGCGTGTCCCCGATCACCCGCGGCCAGAAGTAGCGCAGCTGGCGCAGCGCGGCGGCGTGAAACGTCAACGCCTGCACCGACCCCGCGTCCAGCGCCCGCAACCGGGAACGCATCTCCCCCGCCGCACGCTGGGTGAACGTCACCGCCAGCACCTGACCGGCCGCGACGTGACCGCTGGCGACGAGCTGGGCGATGCGGTGCGTGATCGTGCGGGTCTTGCCCGTTCCGGCGCCCGCGAGCACGCAGACCGGCCCGCGCGGAGCCAGCACGGCCTCGCGCTGCTCCGCGTCCAGCCCGGCGGTCAAGCTGTCGGTGACCATCGGAGGCATGGGTTCCATAGTGTCAGGCGCCCCCGACAACCGGGATGCGGCGCCAATCTTCGCGGAATGCATTGTCGGGGCGTTACGTTAACGGGCTATGACCAATGCTGCGCTCACTATTTACACAACGTCGTGGTGTGGCTACTGCCATCGACTCAAGACCGTCCTCAAGGCCAACGGGATCGCCTACGACGAGGTCGACATCGAGGCGGACCCGGCGGCGGCCGAGTTCGTCGGCTCCGTCAACGGGGGCAACCGGACCGTTCCGACCGTGAAGTTTGCCGACGGGTCAACACTGACCAACCCCAACGCCGGCGAGGTCAAGGCGAAGCTGGCCGAGGTCGCCGGGTAGGCGCGGCGGCACCGCCCACAGGGCAAACTCTTACGCACGCTTGCGCGGGAATGCCCCGCGGCAGCCTTAGGATGTTGGCTAACAGGCACGTCCGACCGATCGCGGACGCCGGTCCGCAGAAAACGGCTAATCACGATGACGCCAGCAGGCTCGACTGGTCACACCCTGAGCCGCCGAGCGGGCCGCTTTGCCAAGGTCGTCCTCGCCTGCACCGCCGTGATCGCAGCGTCGTCGTGCTCGCACGGGAAGAATTCGGCGATGCCCTCGAACACGGCGCCGCCGGGCGTGGACTCGTTCATCGTCAGCGTCGAAGATGTCCGCAAGATCGCCAACGCCGAGGACCTCACCCTGCACCCCCACGCGGATTTGCATAAGCCGCCCCCCGGAGACCAGAACGCCCCGGGACCGTGCCGGGCCGTCGGCCACAGCGATCTGACCTTCGGAACCGGCTGGACCGAGTTTCGCAGCGCGGGCTACAACGGCGTGACCGACGACATCGAGCCGGGCGGGGTCGCACTGGTCAACTCGGTCACGCAGGCGGTGGCCCGCTACCCGGACTCCAGCGCCGCGCGCGGCGCGTTCCATCAGCTGGAGCTGACGCTGCAGGCGTGCGCCAACCTGAAGGACCCCAATTACACCTTCAACCTGGACAAGGCGGATTCCGCGACGCTGCGGATCAGCGCCGAGGACTGGAGCCACCTGTATCGCGAACGGTCCGGGGTGCTGATCTCGGTCGGCGTGGTGGGTCTGCAATCGGCCGAGCAGATCGCGACGACCGTCATTCAGATGATCACGGATCGCGTCAAATAACGCTCAATCCAGTTCGGCCCAGGATTCGATGATCACGCGGGCTATCGAAATCGAGCCGGGCAGAAGCAGTTTCGACCCGGAAGCGCTGGTCCAGTCGCCGGCGTCGAGCGCGGCGCGCACCTCGGCGCGGGTGAACCACGCCGCCTCGGCGATCTCGCCGTCGTTAAACGAGAATTCCTGGTCCGGGTCGGCCACGGCGTGGAAGCCGACCATCAGCGAGCGCGGGAACGGCCACGGCTGGCTGCCCAGGTAGCGCACATCGCGGACATCAAGGCCGATTTCCTCCCGGATCTCGCGGGCGACGCACACTTCGAACGACTCGCCGGCCTCGACGAACCCGGCCAGCAGCGAGAACATCCGCTCCGGCCACACCGTCTGGCGGGCCAGCACCGCGCGGTCGCCGCCGTCGTGCACCAGGCAGATCACCGCCGGGTCGATGCGTGGGAACTCTTCGTGACCGCTGATCGGGTCGACCCGGGACCAGCCGCCGCGGGCAATCTTCGTCGGCGCGCCGTTCGACGGGCTGAACCTGGCGTGGTCATGCCAGTTCAGCAGCGCGGTGGCCGACGACACGAGCTGGCTGCTGGTGTCGTCGAAGATCTTGCCGAGGCTGCGCAGGTTCACCACCTCGGCTTCGACGTCGGGCGGCGCTTCGAGGGCGCCCCGGATCGCCCACACGTGCCGGCCGCCCTCGATGCGGCCCAGGAACACCGCGTCCGGCGGCGGCTTGGCGCCCAGCGCCGCGGCCTCGCCGAGCACCACCCGGCCGTTTGCGACGAGCACCTGACTGCGCGAATCGACCCGCAGCAGCGCCGCTTCCGACCATCCCGCGGTGGCCGCCTCGACGTCGGTGCGCAGCTGATCCGCGCGGTCCGCGCCCACGCGGGAGAGCAACGGCACGCTGCGCAGCTGAAAATCGACGCCGAGCTCGCGGGCCACTAGTGCTGCCCCCCGAGCCGTGCGCCCGGCTCCGCCGCGCTTGCGATCGCCATCAGTGCCCCGCGTTTCGGATGTAGAGCAGTCGATCGGTGGCCTCGATGGCGTCCACCTCCGGCGCGCCGATGCGCAGCAGGTGGCCGTCGCGGACCACGCCGAGCACGATGTCGCGCAGATGCCGCGGGGAGCCGCCGACCTCGCTCTGCTCCACCTCGCGTTCGGCGATGGCGAGCCCTTCGTCCGGCGTCAGCAGGTCCTCGATCATCTCCACGACGCTGGGCGTGGTGGTGGCCAGGCCGAGCAGCCGGCCGGCGGTCTCGGAGGACACCACGACGGAGTTCGCGCCCGACTGCTGCAGCAGGTGCTGGTTTTCGGCTTCCCGGATCGCCGCCACGATCTTGGCCTTCGGCGCGAGCTCGCGCGCGGTCAGCGTGACCAGGACGGCGGTGTCGTCGCGGCTGGCGGCGACGATCACCGAGGCCGCGTGCTGGACGCTGGCCAGCCGCAGTACATCGGACTTGGTGGCGTCGCCGTGCACGGTGACCAGGTCGGCGGCCGCGGCGCGGTCCAGCACGGCACGGTCGGTGTCGACGACGACGATGTCGCCCGGGGCCACGTCGTCGCTGAGCATCGCGCGGATGGCCGTTTTGCCCTTGGTCCCGTAGCCGATGACGACGGTGTGGTTGCGCACCCTGTTCCTCCAACGCTGGATCTTCAGTGCCTGCCGGGATGTTTCCGTGACGACCTCGAGCGTGGTCCCGACCAGCAGGATCAGGAACGCGATGCGCAGCGGCGTGATGATCAAGACGTTCGTCGCGCGCGCGAATTCCGAGATGGGGGTGATGTCGCCGTAGCCGGTCGTCGACAGGGTCACCGCGGAGTAATAGAGGCAGTCCAGGAACGACAGCCGGTCCCCCTGGGCGTCGTGGTATCCGTCGCGGTCCAGGTACACGGTGACGGCGCCGAGCATCAGCGCCGCGAGGGCGATGGCCACCCGGCGGGTGATGATCCGGGCCGGACTGGCATGCCCCTGGGGAATGCGCAGCACGCCGACCAGCGCGTAACTGGGCTGGGCGGTCAGCCTCTCGTCGAGACGCCGCAGCCGCCGCCAGCTACCTTTCGCCACGCAAACATGTAACCACGATCAGGCGCCGCGGGGTCGACCGGAGTCGGACAGCAGAACGGCCAGCTCGTCGGCTCCGGGCAGCTCATCGGGTACGACGGTGGTTCCGCTGCGGACGTAGTGAAAGGCGGTGCGCACTGACGATTCCGGGCAGCCCTGCAGCGCGGCCCACGCCATCCGGTAGACGGCCAGCTGGACGGCGGCCCTCCGCATGGCATCCGCCCCGTGCGGCGGCTCACCGGTCTTCCAGTCCACCACCGTGGCCCCGCCGTCGGGCTCGGCGAACACCGCGTCGATACGGCCGCGGACGACGGTGTCGCCGATCGGCATCTCGAACGGCACCTCGACCGCCACCGGGGTGCGCGCCGCCCACTGCGATGCGGAGAAGGCCTCCCGCAGCGCGGCGAGTTCCGCGGTGTCCCCGGCCTCGGAGTCCGCCGCGCCCGGCAGGTCGCCGAGGTCGAATAGCGGCTCGCTGCCGTAGAACCGCTGGACCCAGGAGTGAAAGTCGCTGCCCAACAGCGCATGCGGGTCCGGACGGGTGGGCAGCCGATGGATCAGCCGAGTGGCGGCGCCCGACGGGTCGCGGGCCAGATCCACCAGGCCGCTGACCGACACCTGGCTGGGCAGGGCGCGGGCCGGTGACCGCGACGCCGCGCGCTCGGCCAACAGCGCGTCGACGTCGGCGGCCCAGCCTTCCGGGTCGTCGGGCTCGGGCGCGTCCGTCCGCCGGGCGGCGCGCGTCACCAGCGCCGCCCCGTGTTCGACGTCGGCGCGGCGCCCGGCCAGCGGATCGACGGGCCAGATCGCCTCGACAACGTTGTCACGCAGCGGGTTTCGTTCCCCATCGGCGGGAGCGGGGGCCCACTGCTCGATCACGCCGCACGGGTCACCGGCCGCGACCGACGACTCGATGATGCCCTTGAGTTCGACCAGGAATTCGGACGGGCCGCGCGGCTTGATGCCGGTGGCACCCCAGTGGTGACCGGACAGCAGCAGGGTGTCCTCAGCCCGGGTGACGCCGACGTAGAGCAGCCGGCGTTCCTCGTCGATCCGACGCTGATCGAGCTGGCGACGATGCGCGGATATCTTGTCCGACAGCTGCTTTCTGTTGGTGACGTCCGAGGTGTCCAGCACCGGGACGCCGAGCGCGCCGTTTTGGGCACGGTCACCGCGCAGCAGCGGCGGCAGCTCCGCGGCGTCGGTGAGCCAGGTGCTGCGCGACGCGGTCGACGGGAACGTCCCGGCCGACAGGTGCGCCACGGCCACCACCTGCCACTCCAGCCCCTTCGCGGAGTGCACGGTGAGCACCTGCACCCGGTCCCTGGCCACCGTCACCTGGGCGGGCAGCAATCCGTTCTCGACCTGCTCGGCCGCGTCGAGATACGCCAGCAGACCCGCCACCGACGCCGCGCCCGACCGCTCGGCGTAACCGGCGACCACGTCGGCGAATTCGTCGAGATGTTCTGCGCCGGAACAGGTCCCCGCGACCGCGGGCGCCAGCCGGGCGCGGACCTCGCAGTCCACGCCGAGCACGCGCCGCACCTCGGCGACCAGGTCGGGCAGGGAATGGCCAAGGTGGCCGCGCAGGGCGCTCAACTCGCCGGCCAGTGCGCCGATGCGCTCATATCCCGCGGCCGAATAGCCGGACGCCGGCCCGGGATCGCTGATGGCGTCGGCCAGGCACGCGGTGTCGACGTCTGGTCCGGCGGCCATCGCGATCGCTTCGGGCCAGGATGTGTCACCGCGGGTCCCGCCGCCCAGGTCCTGCGCGCGTCGCCACAGCGCGGCCAGGTCGCGTCCGGCGAGCCGCCAGCGCGGACCGGCCAGCACCCGCATCGCCGCCGCGCCCGCCACGGGATCGGCGACCAACCGCAGCATCGCGACCAAGTCGGCGACCTCGGGGACGGACAGCAGCCCGGCCAGCCCGACCACCTCGACCGGGATCCCGCGGGCGCGCAGCGCGTCGGCGACGGGCGCGGCGTCGGCGTTGCGGCGCACCAGCACCGCGGCGGTGGGTGGGCTGACACCGTCGGCGCGGGCCTGTTGGTAGTGCCCGTGCAGGTGGTCGGCGATCCATTCGCGTTCGGCCTGGACGTCGGCAAGCAGCGCGCAGCGGACGGTGCCCGGCGGCGCTTCCGGGCGCGACCGCAGGGCGCGCACCGCCACCGACCGGCGGCGTGCCTCTGCCGAGATGGCGTTGGCCACCTGCAGCGTCCGCGGCGGGTTGCGCCAGCTGGTCCGCAGCTCCAGGACCGGGGCGGGGGTGCCGTCGGAGTGCGGGAAGTCGGTGGAAAACCGGGGCAGGTTGGTGGCCGAGGCGCCGCGCCAGCCGTAGATGGACTGGATCGGGTCGCCGACGGCGGTCAGCGCCAGCCCGCCGGCGTCACCGTCGGCCCCGCCGCCGAACAGCGACGACAACGCGACGCGCTGGGCGTGCCCGGTGTCCTGGTATTCGTCCAGCAGCACCACCCGGTAGCGCCCGCGCAGGTCGGCGCCGACCTGCGGGAAGGACGCGGCCAACCGTGCGGCGGAGGCCATCTGGGCGCCGAAGTCCATCGCCTTCGCGGCGCGCATGCGCTCGGCCAGCGCGTCCAGCAGCGGAACCAGCTCGGCGCGTTCGGTCTGCGTGGCCGACAACCGCAACAGCCACTGGTTGGGGCCACGGTCCCGCTGGTAGGGACCCGCCGGGAGGTGGTGCACCAGCCGGTCCAGCTCCACGTGCGTATCGCGTAGCTGCCGGGTGTCCACGAGGTGCTCGGCGAGCTGGTTCCACAGCCGCAGCACCATCGACGTGACGGCGGCCGGGGTCTTGTCGGTGCGCAGCTCACCGCGGTAGGAGTTGACGACGTCGAACGCAAGCTGCCACAGCTCGGTCTCGCCGAGCAGCCGGGTGTCGGGTTCGATGGGCAACAGCAGGCCGTAGTCCCGCAGCAGCGAGCCGGCGAACGCGTGGTAGGTGCTCACCGCCGGGGACGCCGCACCGTCTGCGCCGAGGCCGATGCCGGCCAACCGGTCCAGCCGGGACCGGACGCGGCGCAGCAGCTGCCCGGCGGCCTTGCGGGTGAACGTCAGCCCCAGCACCTGACCGGGGTCGGCGTAGCCGTTGGCGACCAGCCACACCACCCGCGCCGCCATCGTCTCGGTCTTGCCGGCCCCGGCCCCGGCGATGACGACCAGCGGCCCGGGCGGCGCGGCGATGACGGCGGCCTGCTCGTCGGTGGGCGGGAAAAGCCCGAGCGCGCTGGCCAATTCGGCTGGACTGTAGCGGGTCATGGCGTTGTCCCGTCGGCGTGGGCCGGGCACGACGGCCGGATCGGACAATGCGCGCAGCCGTCGTTGCGCCGGGCGACGAACTGCGGGCCGGCCGTCGCGGCGGCGGCCTGTACGACGACGTCGCGCCATTGCTCGCGCGCCGCCGGCGTCAGCGGATCCTGCTCGCGTTCGGTGGCGCCGTTGGCCCCGGTCTTGCCGACGTAGACCAGCCGGGCGCCGCCGGGCTCGGTGTTGTCGGTGGGCAGCATGCCCTCGGCCACCGCGAGCTGATACATCGCCAACTGGGCATGTTGTTGCGCGTCGTCCTTGCTGACCGGCGACTTGCCCGTCTTGACGTCGACGACGACAAGCCGGCCGGCCGCGTCACGTTCGAGCCGGTCGACCCGGCCGCGGAGCCTGATCGTGCCGAGGGCGCCGTCGACGCCGACCTCGACGCCGACCTCGGTCAACTCGCCGCGGGTCTGGGCTCGCCAATGGACGAACGCCTGAATCATGGCGCGGTGCCGGGCCAGCTCGTTTTCCGAATGCCACCGCGCGTCGAACGGCAATTGCCGCCAGAGCCGGTCCAATTCGGCGAGCAGCTCGGCCTCGCTGCGGCCCGGTTGGGCGATCAGCGCGTGCACCAGCGAGCCCAGGGTGGATCGCAGCTCGCGTGCGTTGGTGCCGCCGTGGCGTTCGGCCAGCCAGCGCAGCGGGCAGTCGGTGAGCGTCTGCAGCGTCGACGGTGTCATCGTGACGGGATCCCCGTCGTCGCGCAGCGGTTCGTCGGTGCTGAGCGGGACGAGGCCGTGCCACCGGGCCGGGTCCGCGCCGGGCACGCCGGCCCCCGCCAACCGCGCCAATTGCCGTGCCGCGCACTCGCAGGCCGACTCTTCCACGGCTCCCTGGGGCGCGCAGACCACCCCACGCAGCCGGCCCACCAGCGCCGCCGCCGACAACACCCGGGGCGCCGAAATCGGTTGCACCGCGTCGGATTCACCGCCGGACAGCGCGGCGATCTCGTAAAAGAATGGCGACGGCAGCGCGGCCTCCTGCCCCGGCCCGTCGGAGTCGCTGTCCACGGCGGTCACCAGCACCCGCCGCCTCGCCCGGCCCATCGCGGCCACCAGCAGCCGTCGCTCCTCGGCCAGCAGCGGCGCCCGCACCGACGCGTCCTGCGACACCCCGTCGAGCTCGTCGAGCAGCCGCTGGGTGCCCAGCACGCCGCCGCGGGGAACCGTGTTGGGCCACAGCCCCTCCTGCAGTCCGGCGATGACCACTAGATCCCATTCGTGCCCCAGCGCCGCGTGCGCGCTGAGCACCCGGACCTCGTCGGCCTGCGACGCCGCTTCGGGGTTGGCGCCCGGCAACTGCAGCGCGCCGACGTGTTCGACCAGCCCGCGCAGCGTCGCACCCGACGTGCGCGACACGTAGTCGTCGGTGACGCCGAACAGCGCGGTCACCGCGTCCAGGTCCCGGACGGCCTGGGCCGCGCCCGGGCCGCCGCGCTCGCTGGCCGCCAACCAGCGCCGTTGCAGCCCCGACCGGTGCCACGCCGCCCACAGCGTGTAGCGCGGATCCTGCCCGTCCCGGTGGCAGCGCGCGGCCGCGTCGAGCACCCCGCGGACCCGGCGCAGCGGGCCGCTCAGCGGTACGTCACCGGTGAGCGCCTCGACCAGCAGGTCACCGAGGTGCGTCGGCGAGCGGTCGGCCCTGATGCGCTCGAGCTTGCGGCGCAGCTGGCGCAGCGAGACCGGATCGACGCGGCCGATCGGCCCGGTCAGCAGGGCCAGCGCCCGTTCGCCGTCGAGCCCATCGGCCGTCGCGGCCAGGACGGTGAGCAGCGCCTGCGCCGCGGGCTCCTGGGCTACCGGCCCGCCGTTGGCGGGCAGGGCCACGGGGACTCCGGCGGCGGCCAGCGCGCGCGGCAACCGCGCGGCGGCCCGCGGCACCGACCTGACGATCACCGCCATCTGCGACCAGGGCACCCCGTCGATCAGATGCGCCCGCCGCAGCGCGTCGGCGATCGTCGCTGCCTCGGCGTGCGCGGACGTGGCCAGCCGCACCGTGACCGATCCGTCCTCGTCGCCGGTGCCCTCGATGTGCCGCCCGGGGCCGCCCCCGGGCAGGCGGCGCGCGATACCGCTGACCGCACGCGCCACGGCCGGGGCACAGCGGTGCGACACCGTCAGCGTCACCGACGGGCCGTCACCCGCGAGCAGTTCGGCAGGCTCGCCGCCCCGGAAGCCGAACACCGCCTGGTTGGGATCGCCTGCTACCAGAGCCAATTCGGCTCCGACCGCCAGCACGCGGACCAGCCGCGCCGCCTGCGGGTCGAGCTGCTGCGCGTCGTCGACCATGAGCAGGCGCACCCGCGCGCGTTCGGCCGCAAGCAGTTCGGGATCGACGGCGAAGGCCTCTAAGGCCGCGCCGACCAGTTCGGCGGCACCGAGCGCGGGCGTCGTCGCCTGCGGCGCGGCCGTCCCCACCGCCGCGCGCAGTAGCATCACCTGCTCGTACTGCCGCGCGAACCGGCCAGCGGCGGCCCATTCCGGACGACCGCACCGACGGCCCAGCCGTTGCAAGTCCAGCGGATCCACCCCGCGTTCGGCGCAGCGCGCCAACAGGTTTCGCAACTGGTTGGCAAAGCCCGCGGTGCTGAGGGCAGGGCGCAGATGTTCAGGCCAGGCCGCCAGTCCGTCTTCCAGGTCTCCGGCCAGCAGTTCCCGGATGATGGCGTCCTGTTCGGCGCTGGTAACCAGCCGCGGGGGCGCATCGCCGGCGCGCTCGGCAGCGCGTCGCAAAACCGCATAGGCATAGCTGTGCACGGTCCGCACCAACGGCTCACGGACCGCGGCGCGACCCACACCCGTGCCGCGCGCGCCCAGCAGCGCCGTGGTCAGCGCGCTGCGTTCCCGCATCCCCATCCGGCCCGAACCGGTCAACAGCAGAACCGATTCCGGGTCAGCCCCGGCGTTGATGCGGGCCACCGCGGCGTCGACCAGCAGGCTGCTCTTGCCGGTCCCGGGGCCCCCGACGACACGCAGCACGCCGCGCGCGCCGACATCTAAAACGGCGCCCGCCTCGGCCTCCCACGTCAACGACATGAACGCATGCAACCACGAGGGTCCGACAAGTCGGCTCCGGCGAAAGATCCGGGCCAGAACGCGGAGGTCGGCGTCGGGCATCCGCGGTCGAACGCCTCCTGCAGCGCCTGCCGGTCGAACCGGCCCGGCGGCCCGCTGATCCTGCCCATGCGATGCTCCCGATGATTGGCCACTGCGAGCGAATGTTCTAGCCCCGCCGCGTAGGCTGGCGAAGAGCCGAACGGTCGAGGAGGGTTTTCGAACGTGAAGGACGTCGAGGGTTTCACGCCATCCGAGGAAGTGCCTGAAGCCGACGCCATCGAACAACACCAGTCCACCGATTTCGACGACGATTCGGGCCTGGACAGCCTGCGTGCGGGGGATCACGAGGCCGACGAGGCCGATCTGATCGAGCAGGCATATGAGGTCCCGGTTCCCGACGACGAACGGGATTAGCGCGCGACGCAGCCGGGCTGGCACCATCGACGGGTGACCGCCGACCTGCAGGTGCACCGCTTCGGCCCGCCCGGCCCGGTGCGGATGCTGGCTCTGCACGGGCTCACCGGCCACGGCGGACGCTGGCAGCACCTCGCTGGCTATGTGCCCGAAATCAGTGTTGCCGCACCGGATCTGATCGGCCATGGCCGGTCGTCGTGGGACGCGCCGTGGAGCCTCGACGCCAATGTCGCGGCGCTGGCCGCCCTGCTCGACGAGCACGCCGACACGCCCGTGCTGGTGGTGGGACACTCGTTCGGCGGGGCCGTCGCGCTGCATCTGGCCGCCGCCCGTGCGGACCGGGTGGCCGCGCTGCTGCTGCTGGATCCGGCGATCGGCCTGGACGGTAAGTGGATGAGCCAGATCGCCGAGGCGATGTTCGGCTCCCCCTACTACACCGACCTGGCCGAGGCCCGCCGCGAGAAGGCGACCGGGTCGTGGGCCGACGTGGATCCCGCGGTGCTCGACGCCGACCTCGCCGAGCACCTGGTCGAGCAGCCGGACGGCCGGTACGGGTGGCGGATCAGCCTGCCCGCGATGATGTCGTACTGGAGCGAGCTCGCCCGTGACGTCGTGCTGCCGCCCGCGGGTACGCCGACGACCGTGGTGCGGGCCCTGTGGACCTCGCCGCCCTACGTCGGCGAGCGACTTACTGCCGGGCTGTCGGAACGGCTGGGCGACGATTTCGAGCTGCTGGATTTCGAGTGCGACCACATGGTTCCGCACGCCAAGCCGACCGAGGTCGCCGCGCTGATCCGCAAGCTGCTGGAAGCGCGCTAACGATGGCCGCGGTAACCGACGCCCAGGTCGAGCGGGTGCGCTTCCTGGTCGCCGCGATTCCTGCCGGCCGGGTCTGCACATACGGCGACATCGCCGCTGTCGCAGAGCTTTCCAGTCCGCGGATCGTCGGCTGGATCATGCGGACCGACTCGTCGGATCTGCCGTGGCACCGGGTGATCACCGCCTCCGGACGCCCGGCCAAACACCTGACCACCCGGCAGCTCGAGCTGCTGCGCGCCGAGGGGGTGCTCAGCATCGACGGTAGGGTCGCGCTGAGCGAAGTTCGGTACGAGTTCCCGCCCGGGGTATAGCGGGTGCGCGTGGACTAGCGACGGGAAAACCCCGCGAAAGTCCTCAAATTCGAGGCTTACCCGCGGGAAACCGCGAATTTGCGGCCCCTCGCGACGGGTCCGCAGAGCCCCGCCGACGAGGGCGCACAAAAATGCGGAAATCCGCTCCAAGACCACAAATTTGACCGCGCTAGAGCAGCAGCCGAACCAGCGCCGCGGTGCGGGCCAGACCGGGGAACGCCTCGGCTGTCGAGCGAGGATGCAGCGCGTGGACGGCCAGCCGAAACATCAACGCGCGCAATAACATCTGCGGCCATTCCGGCAACGCGTTCCAGCGCTCGATGAGCCCGTCGTCGGCCTCACCCCAGGACAGCGCGTCGATCACTACCACGCCCGCGGCCCACGATGCCGGCCGCCAGTACGGGGTGATGTCGGTGATACCCGGCGCCGCGGTCGCAATGAAAAGCACTGTGCCGTAGAGGTCCCCGTGCACCAGCTGGTTGGGGCTCTTGGTCGGCTTACGCAGCACGGCGAGCTGGTTGATCATGTCGATCGACTGCTCGGCGTCGGCGGTCGGCGGCGTAATCCGCGCACCCGGGGGCACCGACTGCAGCGGCCGCTCCTCCCACGCGGCGCGGTCGGCGGCGATGAAGACGTCGACGTCGCCCCAGGGAGCCGTCGGCCCCTGCGTCAAAAATCGCGGGCGCTCGAGCTTGCCGGTGGCCTCGTGCAGCCGCACCGCCGCGGAGACGACCTCGTCGTGCCTGGCCTCGGGCTTGCCGGCGACGAACGTGTCCGCCCGCCAGCCCGACACCACATACCGCCCGTCGGTCGA
This sequence comes from Mycobacterium sp. NGS68, assembly GCF_059812195.1. Classification (NCBI taxonomy): domain Bacteria; kingdom Bacillati; phylum Actinomycetota; class Actinomycetes; order Mycobacteriales; family Mycobacteriaceae; genus Mycobacterium; species Mycobacterium sp. NGS68. The sequence continues at coordinate 29,103 of NZ_JCALCE010000017.1, forward strand.
GCGGACCGGCCGCGCCAGCCGCACGCCGTCGACGAACAGCGTCTCGCGCACCCGGGCCGACCAGGCCGCACGGGCGTGGTCCGCGACCAGCGACAACACCACCTCGCCGCAGCGCCAGCCGTCTTCCCACCCGGCCCCCAGGCGAATCGGCTTCACACCGGTCAAACCGAACGCCACCAGCACGTGTTCCGGCGGTGGCTCGAGATTCACACGGGTCAGCCTAATAGAGGCCAATCCAGCTACCCGCTTAGTACATGACCATGTCGGGCTGCATCTGCTTCGCCCAGGCCACGATCCCGCCCTGCAAATGCACCGCGTCGGAAAACCCGGCCTTGCGCACCGCGGCCAGCGCCTCGGCCGAGCGCACGCCGGTCTTGCAGTACAGCACCGCCGTGCGGTCGTGCGGCAGCTTCGCCAGTCCCTCGCCGGAGCTCAACAGCGACACCGGGATCAGCTGGGCGCCTTCGATGTGGTTGATGTCCCACTCGGCGGGCTCGCGGACGTCGATCAGGGCCAGCTTCTTGCCGGAATCCAGCAAATCGCGCAGCTCCCGGGGGGTGATCGCCGAGCCGGACCCCGTGCTGTCCAAGCCCGAGTCGGCGGAGGACGCCGCGCCGCAGAAGTCCTCGTAGTCGACCAGTTCCGTGATCGGCGAGGCCAACGGGTCCTTCACGATCCGAATCGTTCGGTAGCTCATCTGCAACGCGTCATAGATCAGCAGCCGGCCCAGCAGCGGATCACCGATGCCAGTGATCAGCTTGATGGCCTCGGTGCACATCACCGACGCGACGGACCCGCAGACGATGCCCAGCACGCCGCCCTCGGCGCAGGACGGCACCAGGCCGGGCGGCGGCGGCTCCGGGTACAGGTCGCGGTAGTTCAGGCCCCGCCCGTCGGGGGCGTCCTCCCAGAACACCGAGACCTGACCCTCGAAACGGTAGATCGACCCCCAGACATACGGCTTGCCGGCCAGCGCGGCGGCATCGTTGACCAGGTACCGGGTGGCGAAGTTGTCGGCGCCGTCCAGGATCAGGTCGTACTGCGCAAACAGCTCGACGGCGTTGCCGCGCTCCAGGCGAAACTCGTGCAATCGCACGTCGACCAGGGGGTTGATGGCAAGGATCGAGTCGCGCGCCGACTGGGCCTTGGGCCGTCCGACGTCGGCCACGCCGTGGATGATCTGACGCTGCAGGTTGGACTCGTCGACGACGTCGAAGTCGACGACACCGATGGTTCCGACGCCGGCGGCCGCCAGGTAGAGCAGCGTCGGCGCGCCGAGTCCGCCGGCGCCGATGACCAGGACCCGAGCGTTCTTGAGCCGCTTCTGCCCGACGACGCCCAGGCCGGGAATGATCAGGTGCCGGCTGTAGCGGGCCACCTCATCGCGGGTCAGGTCGGGCGCGGGCTCGACCAGCGGTGGCAGGGGCGCCCGGGATGTCGACACACTTCCATCACACCAACAGCCGCGAGCAGACGCAAAAGTCCCCATTTCGGGTTAGGCGATCGGGAACGGCCAGGGGTTGAACCGGCAGGTCTTGTTGTCCGCCTTGACGAATTCGGGGTCGAACTTGGCGGCGTCGTCGTTGGCGGTCGAGAACGTCTGCTGCATCATCACCGGTGCCAGCGCGCCCTGCTTGTCACACGGCTCGTGGCGCACATACCCGATGGCGTGGCCGACCTCGTGGTTGATCACGTACTGCCGGTAGGAACCGATGTCCCCTTCGAACGGGACGGCCCCGCGCACCCAGCGCGCCTCGTTGACGAACACCCGGGCCTGCCGGTCCGCCCCGTACACCGGGTTGTAGCAGGACGTCTCCAGCCGGAATTCGTAGCCGCAGCCTTCCCGCACGGTCACGGGCGACACCAGCGAAATCCGGAAGTCGGGTTTGACCCCGCTGGTTGCGTCGACCCGGACGAACGCGAACTGCGGATTGTGCGTCCAGCCCTTGGGATTGGCCAGCGTCTGGTCGACCATCTGGGCGAAGGAATTGTCACCGCCGTACATCGTCGGGTCCAGGCCGTTTTCGATCTCGATGGTGTACTTGAACACCTTCGCGGTGCCCTGTCCGATCTGCTGCGTGACGCCCGGGATGACGCGCCAGGTCTTGTCGCCCGCCTCGGTGAAGGGACCGCCCTCCGGCAGCGTCCCGGCCGGCAGATTCTCGTCGAACGCGGCCAGGCCCCGGGGCGGCGCGTCCAGGATCGCCGTGCCGACGGAGCCAATCGCCGGCGGCCCCTGAATCGAGTTGCTGGCGGCGGGCTTGGGCGCGCTGGTCCCGGTCACCGTCTGGTAGATCACCAGCGCCGTCAGCGCGACGAGCACCGGCAGCGCGTACGCACGCCAGCCGTAGGTCGAGACGAAGCGACCCAGCCAGGTCTGCTTGCGCCACTGCCGCGGCCGGTCGCGTTCGGCCCGGGCGCGCCCGGCCTCGGCGAGCGGGTCACGCTGCGCTCGCAGCGGTTCCCGCCACTCGTCCCGCAACACCGGTACTCGACCGGTGCTACGCACAGGCCGCGGTGAAGTCATTTCCCCAGGATGGCACAGTCGGCGGGCAGTGGGATGGCTGGCGCGCCCGACGACCGCTCAACACTGCGATCTCCGTGCGCCAACACCTCCCACGCCGGTCGATGGTCGGTGCCGGAGTATTCATGGGTAGTAATGTCTTTCCGACGAGCAGCCAATGAATCAGATGAGGAGTCGATGAGCGATCTCGCCAAGGCAGCGCAACGCCGTGCCGTCAAGGCGGCCGACCGGGGTCGGTCCGCGGACAGCATGGCGGCTACGAGCCGACGCGGCAACCGGCTGCCGCGCGACGAGCGTCGCGGCCAGCTGCTCATCGTCGCCAGCGATGTCTTCGTCGACCACGGCTTCCACGCGGCCGGGATGGACGAGATTGCCGACCGCGCGGGGGTCAGCAAGCCCGTCCTGTACCAACACTTTTCGAGCAAGCTCGAGCTCTACCTGGCGGTGCTGGAACGGCATGTCGAGAATTTGGTCTCCGGCGTCCAGCAGGCCCTGAGCACCACCACCGACAACCGGCAGCGGCTCCACGCGGCCGTGCAGGCATTCTTCGACTTCATCGAGCACGACAGCCAGGGCTACCGGCTGATCTTCGAGAACGACTACGTGACCGAGCCCGAGGTGTCCACGCAGGTGCGGGCGGCCACCGAATCATGCATCGACGCGGTATTCGCCCTGATCGCCGAGGATTCCGGGCTGGAACCGCACCGCGCCCGGATGATCGCGGTGGGCCTGGTGGGCATGAGCGTCGACGCGGCTCGGTACTGGCTGGACGCCGACCGCCCGATTTCTAAGTCAGACGCCGTCGAGGGCACCGTGCAGTTCGCCTGGGGCGGCCTGTCGCACGTGCCGCTGACCCGCAGCTAGCCCTTCTTCGCGCCGGAGGCGGCGGAATCCCCGCCGATGCCGAAACCGACCCGACGCGAATCGGCCGCACCGATCTCGACGTAGGCGATCTTGGCGGTGTGAATCAGGAAGCGCCGGCCCTTCTCGTCGGTCAGGCCCAGCAGACCCGAGCCCTCGCGCAGCGCGGCGTTGACCTGTTCTTCGACCTCATCGGGCGTCTGCGCACTGGAAAAGACCAGCTCGCGCGGGCTGTCCGTGATACCGATCTTGACCTCCACCGTGGCCCCTCTCCCAAATCTTCAGCTCTGCCCTGACCAAGACGTGTCAGCAGCAGGCTAGTGGAAGCCCGCGACACGTATCGCCCCCTGGCCCACCGCAGCGGTTCGCGGTAAGCGAAAAGGCAGTTCGCGAGCAGATAACGATTCGCTTCCATACTGATCGCGCACCCGGCGAGGGGCCCGCACCGCGTTTTCTCATCTATAACATCGGCATCATCAGTACCAGACTGCACCCGCTCGCCGACGAGGTAGAGGACTACCCGGACGACGAGTACGACGACGACTACGGAGCCGACGACGACGGCTACGGCGAATCGTTGTGGCCGGCGGACCGGCGCTGGCGGCCAGCGACGATCGTCGTCGGCGCCGTGGTGGCGATCGGCGCCATCGCCACCGCGGTCATCATCAACAGCGGCGACAGCGCGTCGACGAAGGCGACCATCGCGCCCCCCGCCTCCCGCACGCCAGTGATTTCCGCCACACCGCGGCCGTCGGCGCCGCCGAGCGCGTCGACCAGCGCCCCGCCCAGTCCGTCCCCCACCCCGTCGCAAGCGCCCCAGCTACCCCGCGAGACGTTCACCACCGTGCCGCCCAGGACGCTGCCCGGCCTGCCGACCGCGGCGCCGGCACCGACGGCCATCCCGCCGTCGGCAACCCCGAACCCGCGGACCGTGGTCTACACCGTGACCGGGACCAAGCAGCTGTTCGACCTGGTGAACATCGTCTACACCGACGCCAGGGGCTTCCCGCACACGGAATTGAACGTCGCGCTGCCCTGGACCAGGGCGGTGGTGCTGAATCCGGGTGTGCAGACGGAGTCGGTCATCGCGACCAGCATCTACAGCCAGCTCAACTGCAGCGTCGTCAACTCCGCGGGCCAAGCGCTGGCGGTGTCGGTCAAGAACAGCAACCTGGCGACCTGCACGCGTTAGCTCAAGCCCAAGTCACGCATTCGCTGGTCGTGTTCTTCCTGCAATCGGTCGAAGAACGTAGTGATCTGACCTAGCCCGCCGGCGCTGGATACCACCAGCTCAACGAGCTGGTCGTGGTCGGCCAGCAGGTACTGCGTCTGCGTGATGGTTTCACCGAACAGCCGGCGGGACCACAGGGCCAGGCGGCTGCGTTGTTTGCCGCTAGTGGTCACCGCGGCGCGCACCTCGGCCACCACGAATTGCGAGTGCGCGGTCTCCGCGAGAGCCTCGCGCACCACGTCGGCGACCTCTTCGGGCAGCCCGTCGGCGATCTCCAGATACACCGCGGACGCCAGCGCATCGGCGATATACGTCTTCACCAGCGCTTCCAGCCAGGTGCTCGGCGTGGTCAGCCGGTGGTAGTTCTCCAGTGCCGACACGAACTTCGACATGGCCGCCACGACGTCGACACCACGGCGTTCCAGCGCGTCGCGCAGCACCTCGTAGTGCCCCATCTCGGCGGCGGCAATGCTCGCCATCGAGATCCGACCGCGCAGGTTGGGCGCCATCCGCGCCTCTTCGGTGAGCCGGTAAAACGCCGCCACCTCGGCATACGCCAGCAAAGCGAACAGGTCGTTGATCGCCGGGTGGTCCGCCGGGATCCGGGGCGTGGGCGAATCTGCCACCTGGTCCGCGGACGAGGGCGAAGTCATGGCAACACTCTAGTCGGCGGGCTTAAGTGGTACTGGGTGCCCGCTGTGCGACCGGTTATCATGTTGATAGGTACTGGCTGCATCAGTTACTCAGCCGGTATCTGCGAAATGTGCGTGCACTTCCCGCCCAGCGGAAAATCCAGAGCCCTGGATACCCGCGGGGCCGCCCGCCCGGAGACGTTCTCGGAGTCGGAACTCGTGCGCGCGTGACCGCGACAGAGAAACACCGACAACACCGAATAACGTCACCGGAAGGCTAATTCCCCACGTATGACTGCGCTCAAAAGCACAACTGATCCCACCTTTGCCCAACTCGGAGTCCGCGACGAAATCGTGCGCGCGCTGGCCGAAAAGGGCATCGACCATCCCTTTGCCATCCAGGAACTGACCCTGCCGCTCGCGCTCGTCGGCGACGACGTGATCGGGCAGGCCCGCACCGGCATGGGTAAGACCTTCGCGTTCGGCGTGCCGCTGCTGGAGCGGATCACCGCCGACACCGCGACACGGCCGCTGACCGGCGCGCCACGAGCGCTGATCGTGGTGCCCACCCGCGAGCTGTGCATCCAGGTAACCGACGACCTGGGCACTGCCGCCAAGTACCTGACCGCCACCAGCGAAGACGGCGTGCAGCGTGCGCTGTCTGTGGTGTCCATCTACGGCGGACGGCCCTACGAGCCGCAGATCGAGGCGCTGCGCAAGGGCGCCGACGTCGTGGTGGGCACGCCCGGCCGGCTGCTCGACCTTTGCCAGCAGGGCCACCTGCAGCTCGGTGGGCTGGCGGTGCTGGTGCTCGACGAGGCCGACGAGATGCTCGACCTGGGCTTCCTGCCCGACATCGAGCGCATCCTGCGCCAGATCCCGGCCGACCGCCAGTCGATGCTGTTCTCGGCGACCATGCCGGACCCCATCATCACGCTGGCCCGCACGTTCATGGTCCAGCCCACCCACATCCGGGCCGAGGCCCCGCACTCCCTGGCCGTGCACGACACCACCGAGCAGTTCGTCTACCGCGCCCACGCGCTGGACAAGGTGGAGCTGGTCAGCCGGATCCTGCAGGCCGAGGGCCGCGGCGCGACCATGATCTTCACCCGTACCAAGCGCACCGCGCAGAAGGTCGCCGACGAGCTGGCCGAGCGCGGCTTCGCCGTCGGCGCCGTGCACGGTGACCTGGGACAGGTGGCGCGCGAGAAGGCGCTCAAGTCGTTCCGCGCCGGCGACATCAACGTGCTGGTCGCCACCGACGTGGCCGCCCGCGGCATCGACATCGACGACGTCACCCACGTCATCAACTACCAGTGCCCCGAGGACGAGAAGATGTACGTCCACCGGATCGGGCGCACCGGGCGCGCCGGGCGCACCGGCGTCGCGGTCACGCTCGTGGACTGGGACGAGCTGGAACGCTGGAAGATGATCGACAAGGCTTTGGGCCTGGGCTCCCCGGACCCCGGTGAGACCTATTCCAACTCGCCGCACCTGTACACCGAGCTGGGCATCTCAACCGAGACCGGCGGCACGGTCGGCGCGCCGCGCAAGTCGCCGGTCAAGCGCCGCGAGCCCGCCCGCGAGCCGGGTGCGGACAAGGCGGCCGCCAAGCCGCGGACGCGCAGCGGCACCCGCCGCCGGCGCACGCGCGGCGGCCAGCCCGTGACGGGACACCCCACCGGCGCCGCCGCCACCAACGGCGAGACTCCCGCAGAGACGCCGGCCGCCGCTGCCTCCGCGGGGGCGCCCGCCCGTCGGCGCCGTCGTCGCCGCAAGCCTGCGGACACCACCGCGCCGGCCAGCTAACCCGGCGCCGCAGTGGTCAGACCCGAACGCCGGACCAAGGGCGACCTCGTCGCCGCGGCGTCGATCGCGGTCGTGGTCGCGCTGGCCGCAGCACTGATCTGGTGGACCAGCGACGCCCGGGCCACCGTCAGCCGGCCGGCCGCCGGCCCCGCGGCCAGCCCCACCCCGGCCAAGCAGGTGCCGACCACGCTCAAGCAGCTGTGGAGCGCGGCCAGCGCCGCCACCACGGCACCGATCGTGGTCGGCGGGACCGTGACCACCGGCAACGGGACGCGCGTCGAAGGGCACGACCCCGCCAGCGGCGAGACCCGCTGGAGCTATGCGCGCGACACCGGCCTGTGCGGGGTGTCGTGGGTCTACCACTTCGCGGTCGCGGTGTATCGCGACGACCGGGGTTGCGGGCAGGTCAGCACCATCGACGCTGCCACGGGACGCCGGGGCGCCGCCCGCAGCGGCTACGCCGACCCGCGCGTGCGGCTGTCCGCCGACGGGACCACGGTGCTCTCGGCCGGTGAGACGCACGTGGAGCTGTGGCGCTCGGACATGGTCCGCATGCTGGCCTACGGCGAGACCGATGCCCGGGTGAAGCCGTCGGCGCGGGGCCTGCACTCCGGGTGCCGCTTCGAGTCGGCCGCGGCCAGCTCGTCGGCGGTGTCGGTGCTCGAGGCCTGCTCCAGCCAGACCGATCTGCGGCTCGTGCTGTTGCGGCCCGGCAAGGACGACGACGAGCCCCAGCAGCACCTGGTGGCAGAACCGGGGATCCTGCCCGGCTCGGGCGCGCGCGTGGTCGCCGTCTCGGAAACCAACACCGCCGTGTACCTGCCCGGTGGCGCCGGCACACCGCCGAAGGTCGACATCATCGACGAGACCGGCGCGACGATCGCGAGCACGCTACTGCCCAAGCCGGCGTCGGATGCGGCCGTCGCTTCGCAGGCGGGCAACCTGGTGACCTGGTGGACCGGTGACTCGTTGATGGTCTTCGAGACGGGCAAGCTGACGCTGCGCTACACCATCACCTCTGGCGAGTCGGCGGTGCCGCTGGGGCCGGGCGTGATGATGGCGGGCCAGCTGCTGGTGCCGATCACCGACGGCATCGGGGTGTACGACCCGGTCAGCGGCGAGAGCACGAATTTCATCCAGGTGAGCCGGCAGCCGAGCAGCGCCGCGGTGGTCCCGGCCGTGTCGGGCTCCCGGGTGTTCGAGCAGCGCGGCGACACCGTCGTGGCGCTCGGCTAGACCCCGCCGAGCGCAGGGGGAATCAGGCGTCGACGTTGAAGCTCGGCAGCGCTTTGCCGGATTTCCAGTGCTTGATCAGCGCCTCGGCCAGCTCGCGATAGGCCACCGCGCCCTTGTTCTTGCGCCCCGCCATCACCGACGACCCCGACGCGCTGGCCTCGGCGAACCGCACCGTGCGCGGGATCGGCGGCGACAGCACCGGCAGCTCGTAGCGGTCCGCGACGTCCATCAGCACGTCGCGCGTGTGGGTGGTGCGCGAGTCGTACAGCGTCGGCAACGCGCCCAGCATCCGCAGCTTGGGGTTGGTGATCTGCTGGACGTCGGCGACCGTGCGCAGGAACTGGCCGACGCCGCGGTGGGCGAGCGTCTCGCACTGCAGCGGAACGATCACCTCGTCGGCGGCCGTCAACCCGTTGAGGGTCAGCACGCCCAGCGAGGGCGGACAGTCGATGATGACGACGTCGAAGTCCTCGAGCTTGGCCAGCGCACGTTTGAGCGCATACTCGCGGCCGGCCCGCATCAGCAGCATCGCCTCCGCGCCGGCCAGGTCGATGTTGGCCGGCAGCAGCGTCATACCCTCGGTGGTCGCGACCAGGGCGGCGCTCGGCTCCACCTCACCGAGCAGCACCTCGTGCACCGACACCGGCAACTTGTCCGGGTCCTGGCCGAGCGAAAACGTCAGACAGCCCTGCGGGTCGAGATCGACGAGCAGCACGCGCTTACCGATGTCCACCATCGCCGCGCCCAGCGACGCCACCGTCGTGGTCTTGGCCACGCCGCCCTTCTGGTTGGCTACCGCCAGTACCCGAGTCTTGGTCACGAGCGCTGCTCCTCCTCATCGCTGCGCAGTCACTGTGCCCATCCTGGCATGTCGCCCGCCGAATGGTACGGACGGTGGCTCCCCCGGGGGTCCGGCATGTCGGTCCGGCAGAATCGGTCGGCATGGGCTTGCACAACCACCGACTGGTGCTGCTGCGCCACGGCGAGACCGAGTGGTCCAAGACGGGCCAGCACACCGGTCGCAGCGAGATCAACCTGACCGATACCGGCCGGGCGCAGGCCATGCTTGCGGGACGGGTACTCAGCGAGCTCAAGCTCCACGATCCGCTGGTGGTCAGCAGCCCGCGTCAACGGACGCTGGATACCGCGCGGTTGGCCGATATCGCCGTCGACGAGGTTTCGCCGCTGATCGCCGAATGGGATTACGGCGCATACGAAGGCCTGACGACTCCGCAGATCCGCGAAGCCGACCCGGATTGGCTGGTCTGGACGCACGGCTGTCCCGACGGGGAGAGCATCGCTGCGGTCAGCGATCGCGCCGACGCGGCCGTGGCACTGGCGCTGCGCCACATGGAGTCGCGTGACGTGCTGTTCGTCAGCCACGGCCACTTCTCCCGCGCGGTGGTCACCCGCTGGCTCGAACTGCCGCTGGAAGAAGGCAAGCGCTTCGGGATGCTCACCGCGTCGATCGCGATCTGTGGGTTCGAGCACGGCAATCGCCAGCTCGGCGCGCTCGGGCTGACCATCAAGTGAGCCCCGAACCACCGTTCGCGCTGTGCGGACCACAGGGGACGCTGATTGCCGACGGGGTGCGGGCGCGCTACCGGGACGTGCGCGCCGCGCAGGCCGCGCTGCGCGCCGGAGATGCGCCAATAGTCTTGGGCGCCTTGCCTTTCGACACGGAGGGCCCGGCCGCGCTGCTGGCTCCGGCAGCGGTGACGCGGTCCGAAGCGCTGCCCGACTGGCCGACGGGCCCGCTGCCGCCGGTACGCATCGCCGCCACCCTGCCGGCCCTGCCCGACTACCGCGACCGGATCGGCCGGGCGCGGGATCGGCTCGCGGCGCCGGACGACCCGCTGCACAAGGTGGTGCTGGCCCGCGCCCTGCGACTGGCCGCCGACGCGCCACTGGATGCCCGGATCATCCTGCGCCGCCTCATCGCCGCCGACCCGACCGCGTACGGCTACCTCGTCGACCTGACGGCCGCGGGTGACGCCTATGCGGGCGCCGCACTCGTGGGCGCCAGCCCCGAGCTCTTGGTGGCGCGATCCGGCAATCGCGTTGTGTGCCAGCCGTTTGCGGGTTCCGCCCCGCGTGCCACCGACCCCGACGCCGACGCGGCCAACGGCGCGGCGCTGGCCGCCTCGGCCAAGGATCGCCACGAGCACCAACTCGTCATCGACACGATGCGCGCGGCGCTGGACCCGCTCTGCGAGGACCTGACCATCGCCGCCGAGCCCCGCCTCAGCCGCACCGCGGCGGTCTGGCACCTGTGCACGCCGATCAGCGGGCGCCTGCGCGATTCCTCAATCACGGCAATCGATCTGGCGTTGGCGCTGCATCCCACGCCAGCGGTCGGCGGGGTGCCTACCCGGGCGGCGACCGAGGCCATCCGTGAGCTGGAGGGCGACCGCGGTTTCTACGCCGGCGCGGTGGGCTGGTGTGACGCCGGCGGCGACGGCCACTGGGTGGTGTCCATCCGGTGCGCGCAGCTGTCCGCTGACCGCCGTACCGCGCTGGCGCACGCCGGCGGCGGCATCGTCGCCGAATCCGACCCCGATGACGAAGTCGACGAGACGACAACGAAATTCGCCACCATACTGAACGCGCTGGGGGTTGCGCATGACTGAGATGGTCCGCCGCGCCACGCCGGAAGACGTCACCGACATCGTCGACATGATTCGCGGATTGGCCGAATTCGAGCGCGCCCCCGAGCAGTGCACGGTCACCGAAACACAAATCTCCGCAGCGCTATTCGGCGACTCCCCCACGGTGCACGGGCACGTTGCGGTGGTCGACGGCGAGGTCGCCGCGATGGCGCTGTGGTTTCTCAGCTTCTCCACGTGGGACGGTGTCGCGGGCATCTATCTGGAGGATCTGTTCGTGCGGAACGGGTTTCGCCGCCGGGGCCTGGCCCGCGCACTGTTGTCCGAGCTCGCGCGCGAATGCCGCGACAACGGCTACACGCGGCTGTCGTGGTCGGTGCTGAACTGGAACGTCGACGCCATCGCGCTTTACGAACGCGTCGGCGCGCAGCCGCAGGACGAGTGGACGACCTACCGGTTGTCCGGCTCGCGCCTGGCCGAGCTCGCGCGATCCGGCTGATAGCCGCCCGCCGCCCAGCGCACCGCCGCGGGGCTGAACAGCAGCACCAACGCCGTCAGCGACACCAGCGCCAGCGGAATCCCGAAGGCCGGCCGATGCGACCCCACGCCGAGGTACCACGCCACCGGTAGCAGCAGCAACTGGGTGAACACCCCGAGCCCGCGACCCCAGCGTTTGCCGGCCACCAGCGCCCACCCGGCCGCCAGCACCGCGCCGCCGAACACGGCGAACCAGATCGCGGTGCCCAGGCCGTTGACCACGTGCTGGTCGGCTCCGGCGAGCCCACGAACGAGCAGCACCACGGCCACCACCAGCGCGGCCGCCCCCTGCAGCCCGACGATCAGCCCCGCGCCGCGCACTGGCCCGGGCGGCGGATTGGTCATGGCACCGAGCCTAATCGAGGCCCGGGCACGCCCTAAGCTCGTGCATCATGCGCGCCGTGCTGATCGTCAACCCCACCGCCACGTCCACCACACCGGCCGCCCGTGACCTGTTAGCCAGCGCGCTCAAGAGCCGCCTCGAACTCACCGTCGAGCACACCGCCCACCAGGGCCACGGCGCCGAACTCGGGCGCTCCGCCGCCGAGAACGGAGTGGACCTGGTGGTCGTACACGGCGGCGACGGCACCATCAGCGGCGTCGTCAACGGTGTGCTGGGCCGCCCGGGCAGCACGCCGAAGGGGCCGCTGCCCGCCGTCGGGGTGGTGCCAGGGGGCTCGGCGAACGTGCTGGCACGCGCCCTGGGCATTTCGCGGGACCCGGTCGCCGCCACCAATCAGCTGATCCAGCTGCTCGACGACTACCGCCGGCACCAGACCTGGCGTCGGATCAGCCTGATCGACTGCGGCGAGAACTGGGCCGTCATCAACGCGGGCATGGGCGTCGACGCGGAGGTGGTCGCCGGGGTGGAGTCCCGCCGCGCCAAGGGCCTGCAGGTCACGCCCCTGCGGTATTGGCGGGTGGCGGTGCCCATCGTGGTCGCCTTCCGGCGCCGCGAACCCACCCTGACGATCGAACTGCCCGACCGTCAGGCAATCGAAGGGGTGCATTTCGCCTGGGTGTCCAACACCACACCCTGGACCTACAGCAATGACCGGCCCATGGTGACCAACCCAGGCTGCAGCTTCGAGTCCGACCTCGGGGTGTTCGCGGTCAACGGCATGAAGGTCATCCCCACCCTCAGACTGCTCAGCCAGCTCCTCTCGAAGCGGCCGAATCCGCAGGCCAAGCAGCTCATTCGGGACGACGACGCCCCGTGGCTGCGGGTCAGTTCCCCGGGCCGGCCGGCCGCCACCCAGTTCGACGGCGAGTACCTCGGGGAGCGTGAAAGCATGACATTCCGCGCCGTTCGCGATGTACTTGCGGTGGCGGCCCCGCCCGCCAAAAAATCTCCGTGAGCTGCATAGATAGCGACTCGTTACGTATTCCCAGCGGCAGTGAGACAAAAATCTCTGGGGAAGTGGCCGGAGAGTGTAGTACAACGGTGTAAGGGCTTTGGTAAGAGTTGGTCAAAGTGAGATAGCCCACGAGCTAACTGACGCTATTGACATCTGTTGAGCCTGTGAAACGATCGAAAGGTTGCACGCAGAAAATTTGTAGAGGTACGGGAAGCTTTCTTGTGCCAGCGCTAGCTGCCTGAGAAATTACGCCCGTGCGTCTTGCTGCGCACTCAGTGAGGAGTAAGTACTAATGGATTGGCGCCACAAGGCGGTCTGTCGCGACGAAGATCCCGAGCTGTTCTTCCCCGTAGGGAATAGCGGCCCGGCGCTCGCGCAAATCGCTGACGCGAAATTGGTCTGCAATCGATGCCAGGTGACCACGGAGTGCCTCGCCTGGGCTTTGAATACAGGCCAGGACTCGGGCGTCTGGGGCGGCATGAGTGAAGACGAGCGGCGTGCACTCAAGCGCCGCAGCGCCCGGACGAAGGCCCGCAGCGGAGTCTGACCCAGTTTCAGCCAATGCGGCCTCGACGAATGTCGGGGCCGCATTGCTGCGTGCCCGCATCACAGCAGTAAGCGGGCGCGGCGCCCGATCGGCACCCGCAGCACCACGTCGGTGCCCCCCTCGGCGCCTTCCCGCAGCCGCCCTTCCCGCATGCTCAAGGTGCCGTCCAGCTCGGCGGACACCAGGGTCCGCACGATCTGCAGGCCCAGGCTGTCGGACTTCTCCAGGCTGAATCCCTCCGGCAGACCGCGGCCGTCGTCGTGCACGACGACATCCAGCCAGCGCGCCGAGCGTTCGGCGCGGATGGTCACCGACCCGGTCGGCGCCACGGGGTCGAAAGCGTGCTCGATGGCGTTCTGCACGAGTTCGGTGATCACCATGATCAGCGCCGTCGCGCGGTCGGAGTCCAGCACGCCGAGATCACCCACCCGGTTGATCCGGATCGGCCGGTCCACGGACGCGACGTCGTTCATGATCGGCAGAATCCGGTCGATCACCTCGTCGAGGTTGACCTGTTCGTCCACCGACATCGACAGGGCGTCGTGGACCAGGGCGATCGACGACACCCGTCGTACCGACTCGATCAGCGCCTCGCGCCCCTCGGCGTTGGCGGTCCGGCGGGCCTGCAGGCGCAAAAGCGCCGCGACGGTTTGCAGGTTGTTTTTCACCCGATGGTGAATTTCGCGGATGGTGGCGTCCTTGGAGATCAGGGCCCGGTCGCGGCGCTTCACCTCGGTGACGTCGCGGATCAGTATCGCGGCGCCGGCGCTGGACCCCTTGACCACCAGCGGCAACGTCCGCAGCAGCACCGTGGCGCCGCCGGCGTCGACCTCCATGCGCTGGCTCGCCCCACCCCCCAGCAGGTCGAGCACGTGCTCGGCCACCTCTTGCGCCTCGAACGGGTCCGAGATGAGCGGGCGCGTCACCCCGATGAAATTGTGCCCTTCCAACTCGCTGGCCAGTCCCATCCGGTGGTACGCGGACAGCGCGTTGGGGCTGGCGTAGGCGACGACGCCCTTGACGTCGAGGCGGATGAAGCCGTCCCCGGCGCGCGGGGTGGACCGCGACATCGCCACGTCCCCGACGTCGGGGAAGGTGCCCTCGGCCAGCATGTGCAGCAGATCGGTGGCGCAATCCTGGTAGGCGGTCTCCAGGTGGCCCGACGAGCGTTGGACCGCCGTTTCGGTCTGATGCTGGGTCAGCACCGCCACGACGTTTTCGTCGTAGCGGACCGGGGACGCCGACACGTTCGGCCCGGGCAGTTGCCACGAATGATGTTCCGCCCCATCGTTTTCCCGCAACGCGGTGCCGGCGGCGAAGGCCTCCGCGACCAGCGGCAGCCGGTCGGCGGGAACGACGCTGCCCACCGCGTCGGTCTGCAGCACGGTGGGCGCGGTGTTCGGCCGGCACTGCGCGACGCACACCAGCACGCCGTCGTCGCGGCGCACCCACATCAGGTAGTCGGCGAAGGACAGGTCGGCCAGCAGCTGCCACTCCCCGACCACCGCGTGCAGGTGATCCACCGCATTTCCGGGCAGCACCGTGTGTTCGGCGAGCAGATCACCGAGAGTGGACATGGGCCGCGGTCTACGGCTAGCTGATCACGGCGATGAGGTCGCCGGCCTGGATGACGTCGCCCACCGACACGCTGACCTTGCTGACGGTGCCGTCGACTTCGGCCAGCACCGGGATCTCCATCTTCATCGACTCCAGCAGCACCACGGTGTCGCCCTTGCCGATCTGGTCGCCCTCGCGGACAACGACTTCGAGCACGCTGGCCACGATCTCGGCGCGAACATCCTCGGCCATCTTCACCCCACTCAGGCTCATGTCTGTCGAATGTATATCGAACCATAAGACCGTTCGGGGCACCGCCGCGCGGGCTAGCGGCGAGGCATTTGGCGCGGCATGGGACACTTGTGGGTAACCCGGCGGGCCTTGGCACTGGACCAGCACCTGGACCAGCACCTGGACCGCCTTGCATCTGACGAACGACGGAGGTTACCCATGGCCAAGCGTGGCCGTAAGAAGCGCGACCGCAAGTACAAGAAGGCCAACCACGGTAAGCGCCCCAACGCGTAGGCGTTGAACAGCGAAAAGCCCCCGGCACGCCGGGGGCTTTTACGTCCGGGCGCTAGGGCCCGCCGCGGATGATGGTGGTCCGGCGGATCTCCAGCCGCAGCCGTTCGCGCAGGCCCTCGGGGGCCTTCTCGCCGCTGCATTTGGTCGCGACCAGCGCCTTGATCCGCTCCTCGAGCCCGTAGTGCTTGAAGCAGCCGGGGCACGCCTCGAGGTGGCGGCGCAGCTTCTCCTTGGACTCCGGCGTGCATTCGCCGTCGAGCAGCGTCCATACCTCGGCGATCACTTCCGCGCAGCCCAGGTAGCCGTGGGAATCGTCGGAAGCGGCGGCGTCGGGGCACTGGCCACCGGTGATCTCGCTCATGACGACACCTCCTCGTGCGCGTGTCCGCGATTGAAGCCGCGCTCCTTGGCCACGTCGGCCAACAGGCCGCGCAGCTGCCGTCGGCCCCGGTGCAGCCGGGACATCACGGTCCCGATCGGCGTATCCATGATCTCGGCGATCTCCTTGTAGGGGAAACCTTCGACATCGGCGTAGTAGACCGCCATCCGGAATTCCTCCGGCAACGCCTGCAGCGCCTCTTTGATCTCGGTGTCCGGCAGCGCCTCGAGCGCTTCGACCTCGGCCGAACGCAGGCCGGTGGAGGTGTGCTCGGCGTTGGCGGCCAGCTGCCAGTCGGTGATTGCCTCGGTCGGGTACTCCGCAGGCTGGCGCTGCTTTTTGCGATAGCTGTTGATGTAGGTGTTGGTCAGGATCCGGTACAGCCACGCCTTGAGGTTGGTGCCTTCTCGGAACGACCGGAACCCGGCGTAGGCCTTGACCATGGTCTCCTGAAGCAGGTCCTCGGCGTCGGCGGGATTGCGGGTCATGCGCAGCGCGCCGCCGTAGAGCTGATCCAGCAGGGGAATCGCGTCCCGTTCGAAGCGCGCGGTCAGCTCCGCGTCCGTCTCCTCGTGCGGTGCGGGCGCGGGAACGTCCGAGTCGGTTGCGCCGTCGATATCGGCCATGTCGGTTAACACGGTCCCTTCTGCGAACAAGCGAGCCAACTGCTCGTTGTCCAACGGGTTGTCGATCAGGCTCGTCGCCGTTGACACCAGAGTCCTCCTCCCAATCTAAAGGCTGTGACCGGGGACTGTCTGCCCCGGCCTGTTAGCTGCGGAAACCCCATCCATCAACAGCGTTGACCGGCCCGCTATTTCCGGCAACCGGCCGGATGCCGGTACCGCGACCAGAACGGCGTGAGGCGGACGTTACTGTGACGCCATGTCCCTGAACGGCAAAACCATGTTCATTTCCGGCGCCAGCCGCGGCATCGGCCTCGCGATCGCCAAGCGGGCAGCCCAAGACGGCGCCAACATCGCGCTGATCGCAAAGACCGCCGAGCCGCACCCCAAGCTGCCCGGCACCGTGTACACCGCGGCCAAGGAGCTCGAGGAGGCCGGCGGGCAGGCGCTGCCGATCGTCGGGGACGTGCGTGACCCGGACTCGGTCGAATCCGCCGTCGCCAAGACCGTCGAGCAGTTCGGCGGCATCGACATCTGCGTGAACAACGCGTCCGCAATCAACCTCGGCTCCATCACCGAGGTGCCGATGAAGCGCTTCGACCTGATGAACGGCATCCAGGTTCGCGGCACCTATGCCGTCTCACAGGCCTGCATCCCCCACCTGAAGGGCCGGGAAAACCCGCACATCCTGACGCTGTCGCCGCCGGTGCTGCTGGGCAAGGAGTGGCTGAAGCCGACGGCGTACATGATGGCCAAGTTCGGCATGACGCTGTGCGCGTTGGGGATTGCCGAAGAGCTGCGCGACGAGGGCATCGCGTCGAACACCCTGTGGCCGCGCACCCTGGTGGCCACCGCCGCGGTGCAGAACCTGCTCGGCGGCGACGAGGCGATGGCCAAGGCGCGCAAGCCCGAGGTGTACTCCGACGCCGCCTACGTCATCCTCACCAAGCCGTCGCGCGAGTACACCGGCAACACGGCGTTGTGCGAGGACGTGCTGGTCGACTCCGGCGTCACCGATCTGTCGGTGTACGACTGCGTGCCGGGCGGGAAGCTGGGCGTCGACTTCTGGGTGGACGGGGTGAACCCGCCGGGATACTCGGGACCCTAGGGCCGCACCCGGGCCCGCAAACGTGCCCCGAGGCGCGACGCCCGCGATCGCCGCGCTCGTCAAAGCCGGTGTGCCGCACGAGGTTTTACGCTTCGAGGCCGTGACCGACCTGTCGGACTCGGGTGACTTCGCACCGGAGCAGGTGTTCAAGACCCTGATCATCGCGCTGCCGCGCGAGTTGGCGGTGGCCGTTGTGCCGGTGCCGTCGCGCCTGTCACTGAGGGCGGCCGCCGCGGCGCTGGGCGTCGTCAAGGCGACGATGGCCGAACCCGCCGCGGCCGAGCGGTCCACCGGCTACGTCGTCGGCGGCATCTCCCCGTTCGGTCAGCGCCGGCGGCTGCGGACCGTGCTGGACTCCTCGGCGCTGGGCTGGGACCGGGTGCTGTGCAGCGCCGGCAAGCGGCACTTCGACGTCGTCGTCACCCCGCAGGACTTGGTGCGGCTGACCGGGGCGATCACCGCCGACCTACAGGCCTGAGCGACTCCGCAGCCCGCCATCGCGTTACTGCAGTGACCTTTGTGGCTATTGCTGATTGTGATGCTGATGGTGCATTTGCTGCATTTGAATACTGGTGAGGTGAATGCCCATGGCTCTTGCGCCGAACCAGGCGGCATAACCCGCCCGAGGTGGGTTGCATGTCAGGGAAATTTGGCCTGCTTAATAGCTTGCTGAGGCAACAAATGAGTAACGTGACGCCCACCACACGCTCGTTCTGATTTGCAGAGAACAGTTCTTTTAAGCGCAATCCACCTTTTGGCCGGAGGTCGACGATGTCCTTGGTAGCCATACCCGAAGCGCTCACGACCGCCGCGGCAGATCTGGCGCGGATCGGGTCGACGCTCACTGACGCCAGCAAATCCGCGGCGGCGCCGACCACCAGTCTCGCCGCGGCGGGCGCGGATGATATCTCGGTCGCGATTTCGAAGCTATTTGGTGAATTCGGCCGGGACTACCAGGCCGTGAACGCGGCGGCGGAGTCGTTTCACGACCAGTTCGTCCGCCAGGTCGCCGCGGCCGCGTCGGCCTACTCGACCACCGAGCTACTCAGCGCCAAGCCACTGCAGGCCGTGGAGAAGGCTGCGCTGGACATCATCAACGGCCCGACTCAGGCGCTGCTGGGACGCCCGTTGATCGGTAACGGCGCCGACGGCTCCGCGCCGGGACAGGCCGGCGGAGCGGGCGGGCTCCTCTACGGCAACGGCGGCAACGGCGCGGCCGGAGTGAATCCCGGCGTTGCTGGCGGCGCCGGTGGTGCCGCGGGGCTGATCGGCAACGGCGGCACCGGGGGCACCGGCGGGGCGGGGGCGGCCGGCGGCCGTGGCGGAAATGGCGGATGGTTGCTGGGCGATGGTGGCACCGGCGGAATCGGCGGGTCCGGACTGCTGCAGGACGCCACCGGCGGAACCGGTGGAAATGGCGGAAACGCCGGGCTAATCGGCTTCGGCGGGGCGGGCGGCGCCGGCGGCGCCGGGGCGACGGGGACCGCGGGTCTCTCGGCCACGACGTCAGGCGCCGACGGTGGCTCCGGCCTGGGCGGCGGCACCGGCGGTACCGGCGGCATCGGCGGTGCCGGTGGCAAGCTCCTCGGGGACGGCGGCGCAGGTGGCGCCGGCGGCGCGGGCGGCTTCGGCGGCGCCGGCGGAGCGGGCGCCGCCGGCGACTCGGGTCAAAGCGCCGGCGCAGCGGGTCTCGCCGGGGGCAACGGCGGGTCCGGCGGCGTCGGCGGCGCCGGCGGTGTCGGTGGGCAGGGCGGTACGGCGACGGCCGGGCACGCCGGCAACCAAGGCGTCGGGGGCGCCGGCGGGGCCGGCGGGGCCGGCGGCGCCGCGGGCGACGGTGGCCACGGCGCGGCCGGCGGCATGTCGGTCAACGATGGCGTCGGCGGCGCCGGCGGCCAGGGCGGAAACAGCGGCACCGGGGGCGCCGGCGGCGCCGGCGGCCTGGGTTCGACGACGGGTGCGCGCGGCGCCACCGGCAGTAGTTCCACCACCGGCGGCAACGGCGGCGACGGCGGCCGCGGCGCCGACGCCACCACCGCGGGCACCGACGGCGCGGCCGGCGGCAAGGGCGGCGACGCCGGAAACCACGGCAACGGCGGTGACGGCGGACGCGGCGGCGACGGCAAGGCCGCCGACGCAAGCGCCTCGGGCACAACGGATTCCGTCGACGGCGTCAACGGCGTCAAGGGCGGCGACGGCGGGGTCGGCGGCGCGGGCGGTACCGGCGGCAGCCTGTCCGGCAACGGCGGCGACGGCGGCCGCGGCGGCGACGGCGCCCGCGGCGGCGACGGCGGCAACGGCCTGACCGGCGCCAGCTACACCGACGGGGGCCACGATGGCGACCGCGGCGGCAACGGCGGATCCGGCGGCGCAGGCGGCACCGGCGGCGACGGCGGCGCCGCCGGAAAAGCCCTGTCCACCCACGGCATCGACGGCACCCACGGCAACGGCGGATCCGGCGGAGCCGGCGGCAACGGCGGCAGCGCCGGAGACGGCGGCGACGGCGGTGACGGCGACAGCACGGTCAACAGCGGCACAGGCGGCGCCGGCGGCAAAGGCGGCGACACCGGCACCGCCGGCACCGGCGGTGCCGGCGGCCAGGGCCCGGGCACCACCACCGGCACCCACGGCGCGGGCGGCACCGCCCCCAGCACCGGCGGCAACGGCGGCGACGGCGGACGCGGCGCCGACGCGACCACCGCGGGCGGCAAGGGCGGTGACGGCGGACGCGGCGGCGACGGCGGAAACCACGGCAACGGCGGCGACGGCGGCAACGGCGGGGACGGCAAGGACGGTACAAACGGCGCATCAAGCTCGAAGACCCAAGTCGACGGGGGCAACGGCGTGGCCGGCGGCGCCGGCGGCAAGGGCGGCAACGGAGGCAACGGTGGCTCGCTGGCCGGAAACGGCGGCAGAGCCGGCGATGGCGGCGACGGCGGCAACGGCGGGTTCGGCACCGACGGCTACAACCGCGGCAGCGATACCAGCAACGCCGTCAACGACATCGGGCGCGCCGGCGGACACGGTGGCTCCGGCGGAGCCGGCGGGGCCGGCGGAAAGGGCGGCGACGGCGGGACCGCGGCGGCAGGCATCCACGGCGCCGGCGGAGCGGGCGGGGACGGCGGCAACGGCGGCGCCGCCGGCAACGGCGGCAAGGGCGGCGACGGCGACCTGTCGGCCGGCGTGAGCAAGGGCGGCGACGGCGGCAGGGGCGGCGACGTCGGCGCCGTCGGCAACGGCGGGGCCGGCGGCCAAGGCCCAGGCACCACCACCGGGACACGCGGCACCGATGGCACCGCCCCCACCACCGGCGGCAACGGAGGCAACGGCGGCCGCGGCGCCGACGCCATCACCGCCGGCGGCACGGGCGGCGACGGCGGACGCGGCGGCGACGGCGGAAACCACGGCAACGGCGGCAATGGCGGAGCCGGCGGCGACGGCAAGCAGGGAGTCGACGGAGACGCCGGGACCGCGACCCGCATCGACGGCGCCGGCGGTAAGACCGGCGGTGACGGCGGCAAGGGTGGCGACGGCGGTAGCGGCGGGTCCAAGGCCGGAAACGCTGGCAACGGCGGCGTCGGCGGCCACGGCGGGAGCGGCGGTACCGGCGGTGACGGATACAGCCGGGGCACCGACCCGACTCGCACCACAGCGGACGCCGGGCAAGCCGGCGGACGGGGCGGGGCCGGCGGCGCCGGCGGGACGGGCGGCAGGGGCGGGGCCGGCGGCACCGCCTCCGCCGGCGTCAAGGGCACGGGCGGCACCGGCGGCGACGGTGGCACCGGCGGCATCGCCGGCAACGGCGGCACCGGCGGCGACGGCGACCTGTGGGTCAACGCTGGCGTCGGCGGCAACGGCGGCAGCGGCGGCAACCCCGGCACCGGTGGCGCGGGCGGTGCGGGCGGCAATGGCGCCAGCAGGGGCCAGACCGGCGGCCTTCCGAGCGGCGGCGGCAACGGCGGCAACGGCGGCAAGGGCGCCGATGCCACCACGATCGGCGCTGCCGGCGCCAAGGGCGGCGACGGCGGCAACGGCGGATCGGTCGGCGACGGCGGCGACGGCGGAGCGGGCGGCAACGGAGCGACCGGGGCCGCGGGCCATTCCGGGAAATTCCCTGGCACCAACGGAACCGACGGGGCCCAGGGCGGAACCGGCGGCGCCGGCGGGAAGGGCGGCGACGGCGGAACCATCGCCGGCAACGGCGGTAACGGGGGCGCCGGTGGTACCGGCGGCGACGGCGGCGCGGGCGGCAACGGACTTCAAGGCACCACCGGCATGCCAACGACGCCGCAGGGCGGTCCGGGCGGAACTGGCGGGAAGGGTGGAGCAAGTGGTATCGGCGGTGCCGGCGGCAACGGCGGCAATGCTCTGTCGGGGCACGGAGTCGGCGGCAACGGCGGCGCCGGCGGGACAAGCGGAACCGCCGGCCGCGGCGGCAACGGCGGCACCGGCGGGACTTCCTCTGAAGCTGGCAGCGTAATCGGCGGCGCCGGCGGCAACGGCGGAGATGGCGGGGACGCGGCGCTCGGCGGTGCTGGGGGCGCCGGCGGCTCCGGTTCGACCGGTGGCACTAACGGCGCTTCGGGTGGCCTCGGCGTCGGAGGCGCCGGCGGGACGGGCGGCAGCGGCGGAGTGCGCAGCGACGGCAGCGGGTTCTTCATCGGTGGCGACGGCGGAACGGGAGGCAACGGCGGCAACGGCGGCGTCGGTTCCACCGGCGGCGCCGGCGGGAACGGCGGCAACGGCGGGAATGGCAGCATCGGCGGCGGTGTCGTCTCCTACGGGGGCGGCGACGGCGGCAATGGCGGCAACGGCGGAACGGGCGGCATGGGCGTCGACGGGCCGGGTGGCCGCGGCGGAGCAGGCGGAACGGGCGGAGCCGGCGCGACCGTTCCCGACAACGGCAATCCAAACTTCCCCGATGTCGGCGGCGACGGCGGTTTCGGCGGCAACGGCGGCGCCGGAGGCCTTGGCGTCAAGGACGGCAACTACGACTACGGCGACGCCGGCCAATTCGCCCGCACTGGCAAAGAAAGAATTCACGTCGGCGCGATCGGCGGCAAGGCTGGCGCCGGCGCGTCGGGCGGTGCCGGCGGTCTCGCATAAAGCCTTAATCCCCCAGAAACTCCTCGATGACCGGCGCGAGCTGGGACGCGTTGTGCACCACGTCGATGTGCCCGCCGTCGTGCAGGTGCAGCCGCGAATGCGGCAGCAGCGTGTGCAGGATGTGGGCGTTGACCACCGGGATGATCGGGTCGTCGGTGCCCGCCACGATCAGCGTCTGCTGCCGCACGGCGCGCAGCGCGAACAGGCTGGTCCACACCGAGCCCGCGAGCAATTGGTGCAGATAGCCGACCTTGGAGCCGGCCTGCAACTGGCGCACGAACAGCCGCGCCACATCCTCGCCGTTGGCGCGGACCGTGCCGCCGTAAAGCTCACCGGCGATGGTCGCCGCGTAGTCGGGATCGGAGAACCTGCGCGGGGTAACCATTTTCGCCAAAATCCGCGGGTGCGCCGGCACCATCAGCGCACCGGTACCCGTCGCCACCAGCACCAGCCGGCGGCATCGGCGCGGATTTTGGAACGCGAACTGCTGCGCCAGGGCCCCGCCCCAGGACAGTCCCAGCACGTCCACCACGCCGATGCCCAGCTTGGTCAGCACCCGCCCCAGCACCCAGGCCAGATACGGAAAGCCGTAGGGCAGCGGGGATGTGGGCGATCCGCCGGTGCCGGGCACGTCGAACCTGACCACCGTGCGGTCCAGTTGCTCCACCAGCGGGTCGAGCACTTCGAGGCTGGCGCCGATGCCGTTGCACAGCACCAGCGGCACCCCCGATCCGTGCTGCACGTTGACGCGTATCCTTTGCCCGCCGGCGGTGACATAGCGTTCGTCACCGATGGCGCTGCGCATGTTCACTTCTCCATCACGTAGGTCCCGGGCGCCGGGCCGAGCGGCGGAAGGCCCTCCCCACCAAGCGCTTTCGGGGCATCAACCTCCGCGCCGCTGCGTTCGGCGAGCCACGCCACGTAGTGCGGCCACCAAGAGTCCGCGTTCTTGTCCGCGGCGTCCAGCCACTGCTGAGGATCCTCGGCATCGACCGGCCCGGTGCGGTAGGACGCCTTTGGGTTGCCCGGCGGGTTGACCAGCGCCGCGATGTGGCCGCTGGTGGACAGCACGTAGGTGTTGTCCTTGCTGCCGAGCAGCCGCGCGCTACGGTAGGTCGCCTGCCACGGCGAGATGTGGTCGGCCACACCCCCGACGATGTAGGCGTCGGCGGTGATCTTGCCCAGGTCCACCGGGCTGCCCAGCATGCTGACCTCACCGGGGGTGACCAGCGCGTTGCGCAGCCCCATCAGCACCATGTCGCGGTGCAGCGCGGCGGTCATCCGGGTGGTGTCGGCGTTCCAGAACAACACGTCGAACGCGGCCGGCTTGCGGCCCTGCACGTAGTTGTTCACCACGTACCGCCACACCAGGTCGGTGGGCCGCAGCCAGGCGAACATCTCCGCCATGTCCCGCCCGTCGAGATAGCCCTTCTTGGCCGAAGCCCGGATCGCGGCCTGGGCGGCACGGTCGCTCATCGCCGCGGCGGCGAAGCCGGCCCGGGTCTCGTCGAGCACGGTCACCGAGAGGTTCAGGCTCGCCACCCGGTCGCCCTCGCCGATCTCGGCCAGATGGGCCGCGGTCATGGCTGCGAGGATGCCGCCCGAGCAGGTGGCCAACAGGTGGGTGCTGTCGGTCCCGGTGACCTGCTCCACCGCGTCCATCGCCTCGATGATCGCCGCGCCGTAGGCGTCGAAGCCCCAATCCTTGTGTCGCGCCTGCGGATTGCGCCACGACATCACGAAGACCTGCTGGCCCTGCGCCACGAAGTACTCGATCATGCTGCGCCCGGGCGCGATGTCCATGACGTAATACTTGTTGATCACCGGCGGCACCATGAGCAGGGGAACCGTGCGCACGTTGGGCGTCTGCGGGGCGTATTGAATCAGCTCGAACATCCGGGTCTTCAGCACCACCGCGCCCTTGGTGACCGCCACGGTCTCCCCGACCGCGTAGGCGTCGGGGTCCACCATCGCCGGCACGCGGGGCTTGGAAAGCATGTCGCGGGCAAAGGCTTTCGCGCCGCGCACCGCACTTAGTCCGCCGGTGTCGATCAACGCCTTCCAGCCCAGCGGACTGATCAGCGGGTTGTTGCTTGGTGCCAGGCCCTCGATCAGGTTGTCGACGACGAACTGCATGCGCTCGCCGTCGCGCCAATCGAGCTGCGCATCGTCGAGCAGCCCCGCCGCGGTCTCGGAGCCGGCCAGATAGGCCTGCATGATCCGGCGCAGCAACGGATTCTCCTGCCAGGCTGCGTCACTGAACCGCTTGTCGGCCCGCACCGGCGCGCGCTGCGACTTGCCGGCGGCGATGTTGCCGAGTTCCCGGGTCAACGCGCCCACCCGGCCGGCGACCGCCCCCGGCTGCTGGGCGAGGTTGCCGGCGAAGCGGGCCCAGGTGGCGTCGGGCAGCATCCGGCTGGCGAACGGCTTGGTGGCGCTGGTCAGCAACAGGTCGAGCGGCGCGGCCAGCTCGTCGGGCTTGGTTTGGGTTGCCATCGTTATCGTCTGCTTTCAGGTTGCGGGAACAGTGATGTCGCGCTTTTGGACCTTGCCGGTGGGTCCCTTGGGCAGCTCCTCGACGAGCCAGACCTGGCGCGGGTATTTGTAGGCGGCGACGCGGTCTTTGACGTAGTCGCGCAGTTCGTCGGCCGTGACCGTGGTGTCCTTCTTGAGTGCCACCGCGGCGCCGACTTCCTCGCCGAGCGAGTCGTGCGGGATGCCGACGACGGCGGCCTCGGCCACCGCGGGGTGCTCGTAGAGCACCTCCTCGATCTCGCGGGGATACACGTTGTAGCCGCCGCGGATGATCATGTCCTTGGTGCGATCGACGATGTAGAAGTAGCCGTCCTCGTCGATCCGTCCGACGTCGCCGGTGTTCAGCCAGCCGTCGGCGGTGATGGTGGCCTTCGTCGCGTCGGGCAGGTTCCAATAGCCCTTCATCACGTTGTGTCCACGGATCTGGATCTCGCCGCGCTCGCCCTGCGCGACCTCGGTGCCGTCCACGTCGACCACCCGCATCTCGACCCCTTCGACCGGCGTGCCGATCGAGCCCGCCTTGCGTGGCCGGTCGGGATGGTTGAACGAGGCCGCCGGCGAACTCTCGGACAGGCCGTAGCCTTCGAGGACCATGCAGCCGAAGGCCTCCTCGAAGTCGGCGAGCACCTGCACGGGCAGGGCCGCGCCACCGGACAGGCAGGTCCGCAGGCTGCGGGTGGCCTCCGCGACCGCCTCGTCCGCGACGCTCAGCAGCGCCGAGTACATGGTCGGCACGCCCTCGAAGACCGTGACGCCTTCGCGTTCGATCAGCTTGACGGCCTCGCGCGGGTCGAATCGCGGCAGCAGGGCCAGCGTCGCGCCGGCCAACACCGAGGCGTTCAGTCCGCCCGTCAGTCCGAACACGTGGAACAGCGGGAGGCAGCCCATCACCACGTCGTCCGGGCTGATCTGCACCAGCGTTCGCTGGCAGACATCGGCGTTGCGACTCAGATTGCCGTGGGTCAGCATGGCGCCCTTCGGTTTTCCGGTAGTGCCGGAGGTGTGCAGGATGACGGCGACGTCGTCGTCGTCGCGGCCGACGTGCGCCTCGGCAGCCGGCAGATCAGCGGTCAACTCGGCCAGCCCGGCATCGTCGACCAGCCAGCACTGCGCCCCCACCTCGGCGGCGCCGGCGGTGGCCTCGTCGGCGAACGCGGGCGTCGCGAACAGCGCCTTCGCGCCGCTGTTGGACAGATAGAAAGCCACCTCGCGCGACTTGAGCAACGGGTTCATGGGGACCGCGACGGCGCCGCGGTACATGATCCCGTAGAACGCGACGGCGAAAGCGGGTGTGTTGGGCAGCATCACGCCCACCCGATCGCCCGGCTCCACCCCGGCCCGCTCCAGCAACGTCGCCACCCGGCCCGCCGCCTCGTGCAGCTGGCTGTAGTTGACCTGCGAATCGTTGCAGCGCAACGCGATACGGTCGGGGTGACGGTCTTTGGATGCGACGAGGTTGGCGCTCAGTGCGGTCATGGGTTGCCTCCGGGAAGTGCGTATCGGGCGTATATCCAGAGTCGCGCCCGCGCGCTGAGACCACAATGTCCGCGCAAACAACGTGCGGGCCGATTCGGTGTCACCGCGCACACCCGCCTGCCTGCGGGCCTAAGGTTTCTGGGTATGGGCGCGGCCGCGGATCCGCACATCATCGAGCTCGGAAAGCTCATGCTGGCGCGCGCCCCGCAACTGGGCACGGAAATGGCGGACCTGCTGTGCCGAGAGATCGACGCCTACAGCGATGGCACCGTCGTCACCCGGGATCGGGTCGCCGAAAGCTGCGTGGCCAACGTGACGTTCATCTTTCACTCGCTGGCCGGGCACAGCGATCCCGATGTGACGCCCGCGGAGCAGACGGGCGCGGAACGCGCCCTGGCCGGGGTTCCCCTGCCGGCGGTGATGACCGCCTACCGCATGGGTTTCCGGTTTATGTGGGAGGACACGCTGGCCGCGGCGCGGGCGGCGGGCACCCCCACCGAATCGATCCTGGATGCCACGGCAAGGGTTTTCACCGCGCAGGACATCTTCACGCAAGCCATGGCCAGCGCCTACCGCCAGCAGCTGACGCTGCAGATCGTCGAGCAGGAGGAGGAACGGTCGGCCCTGGTGGAGGCGCTGCTGGGCCGGCGGATCACCGACACGCAAAGCCTTTGGGAGGCCGCCGACCTGTTGCGGCTGCCCACCTCCGGGCCGTATGTCGTGGTGGCGGCGGCGCTGCCGGCGATAGGAAAGGCCGCGCTGCCCGCCATCGAGAACAAGCTCTCCGCGCGCGACTTCCGTTCGGCGTGGCGGCTGCTGCCCGACCTGCAGGTCGGCATCGTCCACCTGCGGCCCGACGGGCTCGGCGGACTTGTGGCCATCCTCGAGCAGGCGGCGACGACCCGGGTCGGTATCAGCGCGCCGTTTCACGAGCTGTCGGAGACCAGCGACGCGCTGCGCTACGCGAGGGTGGCGGTCGGCGGGAAGGCGTCGACGGAATCGCTCGTCGCCGTGTTCGACGACACCCCGCTGGCGGTCGCCGCAGTCAGCGCCCCGGACGTCATGACGAAGATCAAGTCCGCGCTGCTGGGGCGTGTGGACGAACTGCCCGCCGAGGAGCGCGCGGTGCTCCTGGACACCTTCGAAGCCTGGCTGCGGGCCGGCGGCTCCGCCAACGACACCGCGGCGCTGATCTATTGTCATCCCAACACCGTGCGGCACCGGTTGCGCCGCATCGAGGAGTTGACCGGCCGATCGCTTTCGCGGCCAAGGGATCTCGCTGAGCTCTGCCTGGCCTTCGAGGTCGAAAAGCGTCTGCCGTAAGCAAACGTGCGGTTTGTTTCCGCGAAACAAGAACCCGTCAGAACTTAGTCGGTTCGCGACATCACAGAACCGAAGCGCCCTGGGTAGATTTTTGCGAGTGCACGGCGGTTCGGCCAACGTTAGCCCGAAACATCAAGTGCTACAACTCATCCGATAATCCTGACGATTCCGCGCAGCGGAGGAATGTAGGCGACGCCATGTCCGAAGCGATCATGCAAATCACCATCTACCTCACGATGGTGCTGTCCCCGGTGCTCGTCCCGGCGGTCCTACACGTTGTGTACGTCGTCCGTGAGCGGCGGCAGACCGCCGACCGGCAAGACCGCACCGATGCGCTCCCGCGAGTCGCCGCACGCCGTCGGCTCCCCGTCCCCGCCGCGGCGTGATCCCCGCCCCCACCGACCCGACCGGGCCCGCCATGAGTTGCAGGCCCGGTCATTTCGGCTGCAGGACCGCTGCGCCGTACCAATGACAGGCGAGCAACGCGAGTTCCACGTCCAGCCGGTCCCCACCGATCTCCATGCCGATCTCGCGGCCGCGTCGGGCCACCGCACGGCCCACGCGGTACTTCACCGAGTTGAAGTGCATGTTGAGTTCCTCGGCGGCCAGCTTGTAGCTGCAGCTGCAGCCCAAATAGACCCGTAGCGTCTCGCGCAGCCGGGCGTCGTTGTCGGTATCGGCGGCGAGGTCACCAAGTACCTCCGCCACCCACTCGCGGGACCCGGCGACGTCGCCGCCGAGCCGTGCCACCACGGACAATCCGGGATCACCGGCGGCGATCACCGTCGGCGCATTGTGCTCGCTGACGATCGCCACGCCGCGGGCCTGCACCGCCTCGCGGTGTGAGCGGCGAAAGCCGTCGACGCCGACGGAGACGCCGCCGATCGCCACGCTGGGCGGATCCGGCCGGCCCAGCGCGTACCGACGGACCGTCTCGACAGCGTCGTCGGACGGCGCCCGGTACGGCAGCCAGCCCCACCCGCAGCTGCGGTCGTCGGCAACGAACAGCGGGGCGCCGTTGGTGCCGGCAGCCTCGCCCAGTCCGCGCAGAAACCGTTGCAGCCGAGGCAGCCCGTCGACCTCGGCGCCCTGGTCCGGGTACCACATGACCAGCCCCACGTGGTGCCAGCGCAGCGGGTAGCGGATCGCGTTGGTTGCCGCGTCGACGTCAATGGCATTGGTCGCGGCCAGGATCTCGCGCACCCGAACGCCGCGCAGGCTGTTCTGGTTTTCCAGCCAGCGTTCGCGTTCGTCCTCGTAGACGCCGACGACCTGCTGCGACATCCAGTCGATGTAGTCGAATATCGCGGCGCTCATCGCCTCGATCACCGCCACCCGCATCGATTCGGGGATATCGGTCGCGCGCAATTCGGCGAAGATCAGCTCGTTCATCCGGCGCTGACCCAACCGATAGGCGCGCACCAGGGCGTTCACGGGCACGCCGTGCTGGGCCAGGCGGCGGGCGTATTCCAGCGCCGCCGTCGGCGCCTCGACGCGCTCGACGGCGATCTGGTAGCGCAGCGCGCGCAACATCGTGTCGACGTTGCCCTCGACGCTGGCGCCGAGCAGCTCGGCGATCCGCGGGTCCCGGGGCAGATCCGGGATCTGATTCTCGAGGGCGCGATGGATCTCCGCCACCGCGTCGGCCAACCGGCCGTGCAGTTGACCGGCGATCTCGGCGACGTAGCGGTCCACGCCGACTTGAACATCGAGGCCTCGAGGACCTTGCTTGCTCATCCCAGTGACGTTAGACCTCGGGGTTGTCTTCCAGCGATAACCCCGCTGGACGGCTTTGTCGATCAGCGACTGTCTAGCGCCGCGCGCGATTCCTAACGTTGGCGACAGCCTTATCGCCATTCGTCAAGGAGCAACGACCATGGGATTCACCAAGCCAACCCTCCCCGCATTCGACCAGGATGCGTTTCTGCGCAAACCGCTAATGGAACGGATTCGGATCCTCGGCGCGGACTGGGCCGAAAACGGTTTCGGCTCACCGCGGATGGTCCATCTGATCTACATCGTGAAGTTGGTGCTCTTCGCGATCGGGGGCATCACGGTGGCCACCGCCACGTCGGGACTGCCGGCCTTCTGGCATGTGGCCGAGTGGTGGAACCAGCCCATCGTCTATCAGAAGGTCATCCTGTGGACCGTGCTGCTCGAGTCCGTCGGCATCGCGGGGTCCTGGGGACCGCTGGCCGGCAAGGTCAAGCCGATGACGGGCGGCATCCTGTTCTGGGCGCGGCCGGGCACCATCCGGCTGCGGCCATGGAAGTGGATGCCGTTCACCGACGGTGACCGGCGCGGCTGGTTCGACATCGCGCTGTACGTGGGCATGCTGGTGAGCCTGGCGGTGGCGCTGGTGCTGCCGGGCGTGCACAGCGACTCTTTGTCAAAGATGCTGCCGGACAACATATCCGGATTGGTCAACCCTGCCCTGCTGCTGGCCCCGATGGCGCTGATGGTGCTGATCGGATTGCGGGACAAGACCATCTTCCTGGCCGCGCGCGGTGAGCAGTACTTCCCGGCGCTGCTCTTCTTCACCGTGCTGCCCTTCACCGACATGATCATCGCGCTGAAGATGCTGATCGTTGTCGTGTGGGTCGGTGCCGGCTTCTCCAAGTTCGGCAAGCACTTCTCCAACGTCATACCGCCGATGGTCAGCAACAGCCCGTTCATTCCGTTCAAGTCGCTCAAGCGGGCCCACTACCGGGAGTTCCCGCACGACATGCGGCCGTCGCGGGTGGCCGGCTTCATGGCCCACGTGAACGGAACTTTCGTCGAGATCGCCGCCCCGCTGGCGCTGTTCTTCTCCACCAACAAGTGGCTGACTCTGGCCGCGGCGCTGTTCATGGTGGGATTCCACCTGTTCATCATCTCGACGTTCCCGCTGGCGGTTCCGCTGGAATGGAACGTCGTGTTCGCCTACACCACGGTGTTCCTGTTCCTCGGCTTCCCGGCCTGGCACGGTTACTACATCACCGACATGTCCTCGCCGTGGCTGACTGCGGCGCTGGCGGCGGGTCTGCTGTTCTTCCCGGTGCTGGGCAACCTGCGCCCGGACAAGGTGTCGTTCCTGCCGTCGCTACGTCAGTACGCCGGCAACTGGGCGTCGGCCGTGTGGACGTTCGCACCCGGCACCGAAGCGAAGCTGAACCGGGTCACCCGCTCGACCGGCAACCAGGTGGACCAGTTCGTCGCCTTCGGCTACGACCCGACCTTCGCGGAGATCACCTGCCAGAAGACGATCGCCTGGCGCTCCATGCACAGCCAGGGCCGGGGCCTGTTCTCGCTGCTGATCAGCCGCCTGCCCGACGTCGACGCCCGCACCGTGCGGGAGGGCGAATTCATCTGCAACTCCCTGATCGGTTTCAACTTCGGTGACGGGCACCTGCACAATGAAGACTTGATCAACGCCGTGCAGCGTGAAGCCGAGTTCGAACCGGGCGAGTGCGTCATCGCCTGGGTGGAGTCCGAGGCCTTCGGCAGCGGTGTCCAGCACTACCAGCTGATCGACGCGGCCCTCGGGGTCATCGAGCGCGGCACCTGGAACGTGGCGGACGCGGTCGCCGAGCAGCCCTGGCTGCCCAACGGCCCCATCCCCACCCAGGTCGGATGGTCGCTGCGCGACGGGAAGCAAGGAGTGTCGGTATGAGCACAGCAGTGGTGGTGGGCGGCGGGCCGAACGGCCTGTCCGCCGCCATCTCCCTGGCCGCCGAGGGCGTGGACGTCACCGTGCTGGAGGCGGCCGACGAGGTCGGTGGCGGCGCCCGCAGCAGCGAGGCCATCCTCCCCGGCCTGCTGCACGACCACTGCTCGGCGATCCACCCGATGGCCGTCGGCTCGCCGTTCCACGCCGAGTTCGACCTGCAGCGGCACGGGCTGAACTGGCGCCTGCCGGAGATCGACTGCGTGCATCCGCTGGACGGCGGATCCGCCGGGGTGCTGTACCGGTCGGTGGACCAGACCGCTTCGGCTCTCGGCCGCGACGGGTCGCGTTGGCGGTTGGCGTTCGGCTACCCGGCGTCGCGGTTCGACGCCCTGAGCGACGACATCATGGGCCCACTGCTGCGGTTGCCGCACCACCCGGTGAAGTTGGCCCGCTTCGGAGGCCCGACGCTGCTGCCGGCGTCGACGTTCGCCCGGCTGTTCCGCACCGCGGCGGCGCGGGCGCTGTTCGGAGGTGTTGCGCTGCATGCCTTCCGGCCGCTGCACTACCCGATGACCACGGCGATCGGGATGGGCATCGTCGCGTCCGGACACCGGCACGGCTGGGCGGTCGCCGAGGGCGGAACGCAGGCGATCACCAACGCGATGGTCGCGGCGCTGGGCGAGCTGGGCGGCAAGATCGAGACGGGTGTGCGAGTCTCGGCCGCCTCGCAGCTGCCGCCCGCCGACATCACGATGTTCGACCTGGCCCCCGGCGCGGTCGCGGGCATTCTCGGGGACCGGCTGCCGCGGCGGATCTCGCGGGCGTTCCGTAGATTCCGGCGCGGGCCGGGCGCGTTCAAGGTCGATTTCGCCGTCGAGGGCGGCGTGCCGTGGACGAATCCGGATGCGGGCCGGGCCGGCACGGTGCATCTCGTCGGCAACTACGCGGAACTGGCGTTCACCGAGCGCGAGATCCACGCCGGACGGATGCCCGAACGTCCGTTCGTGCTCGTCGGGCAGCAGTATCTGGCCGACCCCGGGCGATCGGTCGGCGACGTTCATCCGGTGTGGAGCTACGCGCACGTGCCCAACGGCTACACCGGCGACGCGACCGAGGCCATCGTCGCGCAGATCGAGCGGTTCGCCCCCGGCTTCCGCGACCGCATCGTCGGGCAGGCCGTGCGGAGCACCACCGAGATATCTTCGTACAACCTCAATTACGTCGGCGGAGACATCATGACCGGCTCGAAGGACATTCGCCAGTTGACGTTCGGTCCGCGAATCACGCTGTCGCCCTACACCCTTGGCGTGCCGGGGATGTACATCTGCTCGGCGGCCGCCCCGCCGGGGCCCGGCGCGCACGGCATGTGCGGCGCCAACGCCGCGCGGCTGGCGTTGCGCCGGCTGGGCTCGCGGGGCTAATCGCGAGGTATCGCGCGACGGGGCCTTTGCGGCGGGGCCACGCGCGGGACTTCGCGAGCGTAACCACACTGCGAAAACCGCGACCGGATTCCGCAGCCACGTTACGCTCGCGCGCCGTCCCCAAACCCGCGCCAAACCGCCAAGAATTCCCCAAGACGTTCCCGGCACGTTACGCCGATGATCGCGAAGTTGTTCGGCGCGCTCGTCGCCGCAATGGCGCTGGCGGCGCTCGTCCCCGCGCCCGCCCATGCCAGAGGCGGCGTCCTGACGGTGGGCATGAAGTTACATATCAACTCCCGCGACTGTTCGTTGGGGTTCTTCGCGACGGACTCGGTCGGCGACCAGCTCGCCGTCACGGCTGGGCACTGCGCGCAGGCGTTGCATGAAAGGGTCTACAACGCGTGGGGTCAGCAGATCGGCGAAGTTGTCGCCTGGCAGCCAGATGCCAAGGACGGCAATGGAAAACTGACCGGCTCGCGCGGGTTCACGGTGATCTACACCTACAAATCCTTCGGCATCCAGGCGTTCTTCGCCCGCGTCGGGACGGCCAAGGTCGGCGATCGCGTACGCCTCTACGGGCAGCGAACCGCCGGTACCAACGGCACGGTCACCGATGTCTCGCACACCACGGGCAGGCCCGACCTGGACCTGCTCACCTCCAATGTTGCTCAGGCCCCTGGCGATTCGGGCGGCCCGTTGTACACGCAGGGCCCGACGTTGGTCGGGATTGCGTCGAGCACCAGCGACGGAAGCGGGGCCGCGCAGGCGCAACCCATCGATTCGCTCGAGCAGGAAATCAGGACGGGCGCCGGACGCTATGGCCGGGGCTTCTCCGTGTACGTGCGGTGACCCCGCGAGCAGACGCAAAATCCCCCAAAACGCATCGTTTTGGCGGGCTTTTGCGTCTGCTCGGCACTAGAAGGTGACCACTACTTTGTCGGCGGCACCGGGCGTGCTCGCCAGCCGCAATGCCTCCGTGACGTCGTCGAACGGGACGGTGTGGCTGACGATCAGCGCATACTTCTCCCAGTTCGCAACGATGTCCTTGGTCACCTCGAAGATTTCGTCGGGATAGCCCATGCTGCCGACGATGGTGATCTCGTTGCTCATCAGGTTCACGAACTCGACCGGCACCGGCTCCTTGTGCACGCCGACGATACCCAGGGTCGCACCCTTCTGGGCGGCCGCCAGGGCCGTGTTGACGACGGCGGGGACGCCCGCGCAGTCGAGGTAGATGTCGGTGGCCGCTTTGCCGGGAAACATGCTTTCCCCCGAACCGTGCAGTTCGATGAGGCGCCCGACGACATCCTCGTCGGCCGCGTTGACGACGGCGTCGGCACCGACCCGCAGCGCCTTGTCCAGTCGGGCCGGGATCAGGTCCACGACGACCACGTGCCGGACGCCGACGGATTTGAAGGCCAGCACGGCGCCCAGCCCCACCGGCCCGGCGCCGAAGACGACGACGTTGTCGGAAGGCCGCGGCTTGCAGCGGTTCACACCGTGCCGCGCGACGGCCATCGGCTCGTTCAGCGCGGCGACCTGCCACGGGATGTGCTTTGGGATCACTTCCAAACTTGTTCCGCAGACGGCGTTTTCGATCAGCAGGTAATCGGCCAGCGCACCGGCCGCTCCCCCGTTGCCGATGATGCCGCCCGGAGCGGCCATCGGGTTGATCACGACGTGGTCGCCGACGGCGACACCGGACACGGCCGAGCCGACCTCGACGACCTCGCCCGCGGGTTCGTGTCCCAGGGGCAGGCGGCCCTGCCGCGGCGGGATGCCGCCGATGCTGATGTAGAAGGCGTCGGAGCCGCAGATGCCGCAGGCGCGCATCGCCACCAGCACGTCGTCGGGACCGACCGTCGGGCGTTCCGCGTCGACGACCTCCGTGCGACCCGGCCCGGTGACCATGGCGGCCTTCACGGCGCCACCTCCAGCTCGATGTCGAAGGTGTCCAGGTATTCGGCGAAGACCGGTTCGAGTTCCGGCACGCTCAGCCCGTACTCCTCGAGGCTGTAGGAGCTGAGGCCGAACCGGTCCTGAGGATGCCCGGCGAGCCAATTGCGCATGCGCGCTTCGGCTTCGGCGGTGAGCGGGTCACCGGCCCACTCGTAGATGCGCCGCATGACATCCATCGGGTCACGCATCATCTCGTGGTAGTACATGTCGAAGAACCGGTCCGCGCCGATCCGCTCGCGGGCCCGCAGCGGCCGCTCGACGTGGTATCGCATCTGCCACCGGGCGTCGCGTCCCATCGCCTCCAGGTCCAGCGCGTGCTGCGTCATTCCCTTCGGCAGCCGCCACAGGTTGGCCAGCGAACTCGTCGCCCTGTACGGGTCGCGGTGGGCCCACACCAGTCGCGCGTCGGGAAACACCGTCAGCAGCGCCTCGATGTGCACCGAGTGCGACGGCATCTTCAGGCTCCACGCACCCGGCGCGGTGGATTGCAGCACCTGCAGGTAGCGCTTCTGGTACTCGTAGGTGCTCAACATGTCGGTCTCGTCGAACAGCCATTCCGCGTAGCGCCGCGTCGACAGGAAGGAGTCCCAGGACAGGCCCTTGAAATCCTGGTTGTGGATGAACATGTCCTCGGTGGGTCCGTCGGCGTCTTCCCAGTGCGGCAGCGGCACTTTCGCCTGTGTGACCAGCTCCAGGATCTTGCGCTGCTCCTCCAGCAGGCCCAGGCAGCGCGGGTCGGTGCGCAACATCTCGGCGGGCGCCGGCGGGATCGGGTCCACGCACTGCCAGTGCAGCAGCGATCGTCGGGCCGGGTCCTGGTCCAGCAGGTAGCTGATCACGGTGGTGCCGGTGCGCGGCATGCCGAGCACGATCAGCGGCCTCTCGACCGGCGTGTCGAGCACCTCGGGGTGGGACTGGATGTAGTCGTGGACCTGCAGGCGCCGGCCGAGGGCGTCGGTGGCGTCGTTGAGGATCCGGTCGCGGCCGAACGGGGTGAACGCCGGCGAGGTGTTGACCTCGTCGACGATGATTTCCAGCCCGTCCCGCCAGGAGTCGGAGTCGGTCTCGGTGAGGCCGGTGCGCTGCGCGGCGAGCTTGAAAACGTCTTCCGCGCAGGCGATCGAGTCGAATTCACCCATGGCTCAGACCGTCAGGTAGCCGCCGTCGACGGCGATCGTCGACCCGGTGATGTAGGACGCGGCGTCGGTACAGAGGAACAGCGTCGCACCCGCACAGTCGCGCGGCGTGCCGGGTCGGCCGAGCGGCGTGTGAAAGCCGATCTCGACATCCATCACCTGCGGGATGCTCATCGCCGGATGCGTCATCCGGGTGTCGATGAGGCCGGGCGCGATGGCATTGACCCGGATGCCGTCGTTCGCCCAGCGACGGGACAGATTCATGGTCAACGAGACCAGGCCCATCTTCGACGATCCGTACCCGGGGACGAAGACGGCCGACCGGAAGGCCGACATCGAGACGACGCTGACCACGCTTGCCCCGCCGGCGGCCGTGCTCGCCTTGAGCAACTCGTGACAACGCATGGTCAGTCGCATGGGACCGAGCAGGTTCTGGGCCACCGACGCGACGTAGCCGTCCGGATCGTATTCGTCGCCCGCCGGATAGGGCCCACCGGCGTTGTTGATCAGAATGTCCAGCGCGGTCAGCGAGTTTGCCAGCGCATCGACGGACTCGGGCTCCTGAATCCGGCACTGCCGATACTCGAACGCGCTGAGATCCGCGCCGTCCGATTCGTAATCGGTGGCAGCCGGGCGTGTTCCGGTGATCGTCACCGAGGCCCCGGCTTCGGCAAAAGCGGCGGCGATGCCGTTGCCGATGCCGCTGGTGCCCCCGGTAACCAGCACGTTGGCGCCGGTGAAGTCGAAGCGCAGGGTGTTCATTCGGTGTCCCTCAATTCGTTGATCTCCTTGGTGAGCCAGGCTCTTTCCCAGAAGTTCTCGGTGCCGGCCAGCAGCGCCTCGTGGGCATCGCCGGCCACCTTGCGGGCTCCGGCGTGGCCGGGCTCGGCGGCGAGGACGAGGTCGGTCAACTGCAGCGCCTGCACCGCGCGTCCGGCGGCGACGTGGCTGCCGGCCGCCTCGACGAGACTCGCCGCACCGGCGGCGCTGACCACCTCTGCCGCAACGGCATTCGGCGCAACCCCGTAGAGCTCGGTGGTCGATCGGTGCTGGAACCAGCCGGCGTACATCTCCCAGATGGCGCGCACATTCCAGGACGTCTTGCCGTAGCCTTCGCCGACGTCGAGGTGCTCAGGAATCCTGACCTCGCGCATGGCGGTGTAGACGTCGGCCCCAGAATTCATCAGCTCGAGGGTGCGATCGTGAACGGCCTGCATGGCGTCACGCATCGCGGTGACCTCCTCGGCGATGCGATCGGCGCCCTCGATGGGGGTGAAGTGGCCGGTGATGATCTTGTCCGGCCCGAACTCCAGCACCGTGTTCAGCGACTCGATGTAGAGCACCGGGTCGCGGTACCTGTCGCCGCGAATGGTCATCAGGTTCGGCACGTGCCCGAACAACGGTCCGAAAAGATTACCGCTGAACAGGATTCGCTCTGACGGCAGCCACACCACGATCGAGTCGGTGGTCTCGCCGCCGGGTGTCCACGCCAGCTCGAAGGTGCGCCCGCCGACCGTCAGCTCGTGGTGACGGTCGAACGTCGTGGTCGGTTCGGGAAACGTGAAGTCGAAGGCGGCGGGGTCCTGCGTCTTGGCGTGCTCGATCACCGCGTCCGAGAACTTCTGGAACGCAAACGCCGTCTTGGGCACGCGATAGCCCATCAGGCGTTGGTTGTCGTCGCGCCAGTACCGGTAATTGCGGTGCATGACGATCTCGGTGTGCTCGTCGCGTAGCGCGTTCACCGCACCCCAGTGGTCGGCGTGCCCCTGGGTGATGACGATCGCGCGGGTGGGACCCGTGACGTCGGCAAAAGCCTTGCGGTGCAACGGCCCTTCGAACACCAGCCCGGCGTTGACGACGACGCGGCCGTCGTCGGTGCCGACCGCGTAGGCGTTGGAGACGCCGGACGACATCCAGATGTCGTCGCCCAGCGGTGTCGCGGCGGCGCCGGTGGCCGCCGCGAGTTCGGCGGCACCGGGGCGCTCTCGATGAATCCCGGCCATGAGATGCGATCCTCTATAGTTCTAGAGGTAATGTCAACAGACATGGGACTACGCGGACTGGCCGGCAAGGTTGCGGTGGTGGTCGGCGGCGCTACCGGCATCGGCGCGGCGACCGCCGCCCGGCTCGGCGCGGAGGGCTGCCGGGTGGTGATCGGCGACGTGGCCGTCGATGCCGCGGCGCAGACCGCCGCCCGCATCGTCTCGGCGGGCGGGGCCGCGACGCACGTCGGCTTCGACCTGGCCGAGCCCGAGTCGGTCGCCGCGCTGATCGACGCCGCCGAAGAGGTCGACCTGATGTTCAACGTCGGCGCGGACATGTCGGCGCTGGCCGGCGACTCCGACGTGGTCGACATCGATTTCGCCGTGTGGGACCGGGTGATGGCGGTGAACCTGCGCGGGTATGTGGCCGCCATGAAGTACGCCATCCCGCGCATGCTGGCCCGCGGTGGCGGCGCGATCGTCAACATGTCCTCGGCCGCGGCGTTCCAGGGCGAGCCCGCCCGGCCTGCGTACGCGACCGCCAAGGCCGGAATCGGCGCGCTGACAAGACATGTCGCGTCGCGGTGGGGCAAGGAAAGCATCCGCTGCAACGCGGTCGCGCCCGGGTTCACCGCGACCGAGGCCATCCGCTCCGTGCCGCAGTGGGAGCAGCTGCAGGCCGGCGCGCTCAAACGCATCCGCGGTGACCGCGTCGGCGCTCCCGACGACATCGCGTCGCTGGTCGCCTTCCTGCTGAGCGAGGAAGGCGCGTGGATCAACGGTCAGGTGATCAACATCGACGGCGGCACGGTGCTGCGCTGACCCCATGACGGCCAACCCAACGAGGAGACGCAACGGCGACGAGCGGCGGCGCGAGTTATGTGACGCGGCAATCCAGGTGTTGGCCGAGCACGGGTCGCGTGGGCTCACCCATGGACAGGTGGACAAGTACGCCGGGGTTCCCGACGGCACCACGTCGTACTACTACCGCACGCGCGCGGCGCTGCTGCGCGGCGTCGGGCGGCGCGTCGCCGAAATCGACACGGCCAACCTGCAATCGGTGATCGACACGCCGCTGGACCCGGATTCGCCGTTCACGCACCTCGCGGAGCTGACGATGATGCAGGCCGACGGGCCGGGCCTGATACTGAATCGGGCGCGGCACGAGCTGCTGCTGGGCGCCGCACGCGATGCCGGCCTGGCCGAGACGTCGCAGGATTTCGCGGCGCGGATCATCGGCCTCGCGCGCGACGCCATCGCCCACCTACAACCCGGTACCGACGATCCCGACCTGCTCGCGGAGCAGACCACCGCCGTCACCACGTTCATCGCGGGAGTGTTCACCCGGCTGGCCGCCGGCGACCACGCGATCAACAGCGCCGAGCAACTGGCGCGGCTGCTGCAGGCCGTCGCCACGGCCGTCACGTTTGCCGGCGAGCCGCCATAAGTGCTCGCGTCACACATCCTCGTGTCACACATCTGCGCGCCGTCTCGTCTGGCATTGCGAAGACGACACGACTGGAGGACGGCACATGATTCCTGGCGCAACCCCGGCACGGGTATACCTGGTCGCGGCCACGGCACTGACCGGGTTGGTCACCGGCGGGATCGGGGTCTGGTGTCTGAGCAGTCCCTTCTCGTTCGCAATGGCCGTCGGGTTCCCCGCACATGAACACTTCCTGCACGACCTCGGCGCGTTCCAGGTGGGGTTCGGCCTGGCGCTGCTGCTCGCTTTGATCTGGTCGGATGCGCTGGTCACCGTACTTGCCGGATACTTCGTGGCCAACACCGTGCATACCGTGAATCACGTCGTCGACCTCGACCTCGGCGGCTCGGCGCTGCAGGCGTGGGCACTCGGCGCGGCATCGGTCGTGATGGGCATCGCGATCGCCCTGCGGCTGGGTCAACTGGGCTATGTCCTGGGCGAAGTCGGCGTGGCGACCGACCCGCTGCTAGTCCCGTTCGTTCGGCAGAAGACAATCAGGCTCACCACATTTCGCAAGGATGGTACCGCTGGAACCAGTCCCGTCAGCGTCGTCGTGGACGGCGACCGTGCCTACTTTCGCACGTACGAACGAGCGATTAAGGCACGCCGGATCCGGCGCGACCCGAACGTCGAATTCGGCCCCGCGACGATGTCGGGCAAGCCGACCGGACCGATGCTGCCGGCGCGTGTGCGCATGCTCGAGGGGTCCGAGTACCGAGATGCGGCGCGACTGCTGCGGCGCAAATACCCCGTGCTGCATGGCGTGGTCGTCCCGTTGGTGCACCGCCTGATGCGGTCCAGGTATGGACGGACAGTGCATGCAGAGCTGATTCCGCCGCCGGTGTCGGAGTCCCGCTGTAACAGCCGCACGCGCGTCACCGATAGCTCTGGTGTAGTGGCCTGACCAGGCCTAACGTTAGTGCTCTGGCTCCAAGGGGGAGCACCGCACGAGGATTGGATGGACATGAAGCGATCGACGTTCGGAGTTGTCGCCGCGGGTGTGCTGGTTGCGGGATCAGTGACGATCGGCGTGGGCACCAGCAACGCGGACACGGTGCAGACCGAGGGGAGCTACCCGACCCACCAGGCGTGTCAGGACGCCGGGCCCGGCAAGAAGGTCACCGTACCGCCATTCACGTGGACGGACTTCTTCTGCGCTCCCGATCCCAAGGTTCACGGCAACTGGTTGCTGACTCTCCGCATGCCCTAGGCATGCCTGGGTGCGCCGCGCTGCGGGCGCCCGTTTCATCCGCTGCACCCAACGTGCTCCGACGTCGAAAGGGCCGTGCGCCCCGCCATTTCTGCGCAAAAGGGGCGTCGGATGCATCCCTCACGCCGAGAGTGAAGTGACCGCGAAAAAGCGGCGGGTTTTTCGCAGGGAATTCACGTTGGGCGAAAGGAGCGGCTTTAGCGATACGGGTAGAAGCCCTCGCCGCTCTTGAGCCCCAGTTTGCCGGCGTCGACATACTCCTGCAGCAGGTCGCGCGGGCCCTTGGGCAGGTTTGCGAACTCGTCGACGTAGTGGTTCTCGATGTCCAGCGCGACGTCCAACCCGACCAGGTCCATCATCTGGAACGGCCCCGCCGGCACACCCCAGTTCACCTTGAACATCCCGTCGACGTCCTCCGGGCGGGCCACGCCTTCGGCGACGACGGCTAGGCACTCGCGCTTGATGGCCGCCCAGACCCGATTGAAGATGAACCCGGTGCACTCCTTGCGCGCCTCGAAGGGATGCACGCCGAACTCCGGCAGCACGGCCAGGAGGGTGTCGAGCAGGCCGCGGTCGGTCTGGCCGTCGGACATCAGGTCGAGCGCGTTGAACTGCGGCGGCATGTAGAAGTGCGTATTGCACAGGCGCGTCTTGTCGCGCACATTTTCGGCCATCAGGCGCGACGGGTACGACGACGAGTTGGTCGCGAAGATGGTGTCCGGCGGCGCGGCCCGGTCGATCTCGCCCCACAGCGGGATCTTGACGTCGAGGCGCTCCGGGACGGACTCCACCGCAAGCCAGGTCCCGTCCAGCGCCTCCTGCAGCGACCCCGTGCCGACGACGGTGCCCACCTCACCAAAGCCTCTGCCGGCCACCAGGTTCGGTAGGTTTTCCGTCACAAACCGGGTGGCCTCGTCGCGCTGTTCGGCGCGGCGCGCATAGATCCGCACGGTACCGCCGCGGCTGGCCAGCATCAGCGCAATGCGCCGGCCCAGGGTGCCCGCGCCGATCACGGCGGCCGGGCGGTTTCGGATCTCTTCGAACGTGTAGGTGTAGGAGCCGGTCACACACGCATGTTATGGCGCGGACACACCCGCGGATCCGTAGCCGAACGACAAAGATCAGCCGAGAGTTGTCGGCGACGAATAAGTCAGAGCAGGGTGATCTGCTCGGGCTCCGGCTCGGCGGGCTCCAACAGCTCGGGCCCGTTGTTGCGAATGCTGTTGACCAGCCGCGACACTTCGCGCACGTCGAT
Source organism: Mycobacterium sp. NGS68 (assembly GCF_059812195.1). Taxonomy (NCBI): domain Bacteria; kingdom Bacillati; phylum Actinomycetota; class Actinomycetes; order Mycobacteriales; family Mycobacteriaceae; genus Mycobacterium; species Mycobacterium sp. NGS68. Next base: position 71,174 of record NZ_JCALCE010000017.1, read on the forward strand.
GCCGTGCACATCCGGCGGGCGGGCCAGCAGCGCGGTGTCGAGCGGCGCGTCGGGATTCAGCCAGGCATCCCAGTCCTCCTCGGCCAGGATCAGCGGCATCCGGTCGTGGATCTGCGCCAGCTCGCCCACCGCGTCGGTGGTGATGATCGTGCAGCTCAGCAGCGGGTCGGCCTGCTTGTCCGCCTTCCACACCGACCACAGCCCCGCCATGAACAGCGGCTCACCGTCGTCGCGGTGCATGAAGTACGGCGTCTTCGGCGACTTCTGCTCCGAATTGGCCCGCCATTCGTACCAGCCGTCCATCGGCACCAGGCAGCGCTTGCTCTTCGCCGAGGTCCGGAACGCCGGCGACGTGGCCACCTTGTCGGCGCGGGCGTTGATCAGCAGCGGGCCTTTGGTGTCCGGCGCGCCGTCCGGACCGGCCTTCACCCAGGGCGGCAGCAGCCCCCAACGCATCAGCCGCACCCGGCGGGTGGCCTCGTCGTCGGGCTCGTCGTGGCGGGTCACTACGGTTGCGATGCTCGTGGTGGGGGCGACGTTGTAGTTCGGCTCGGACGCCCGAGCGTCCATAGCCGCTGTAGTTTCATCGATCGCCTTGATCTTCTCGGCCAGCAGGGCCGGATCAGTCGTCACCGCAAACCGTCCACACATGCCTCCCATGGTGGCAGAGCGGTCCGACAAGCCATGATGGTGCGGTGAGCACATGGACGGCACCGACCGCGTCGGCGCCGGTACACGCGACCGTGACCGTCCCGGGCTCGAAATCGCAGACCAACCGGGCGCTGGTGCTCGCGGGCCTGTCGGCCGCGCAGGGGCAGGGCACGTCGACGGTCTCGGGCGCGCTGCGCAGCCGGGACACCGACCTGATGATCGGCGCCCTGCTGACGCTGGGCCTGCGCGTCGACGGCGACGGCTCCGACCTCACAATCAGCGGCCAAATCCGGCCGGGCCCCGACGCCCGGGTGGACTGCGGCCTGGCCGGCACGGTCCTGCGTTTCGTGCCGCCGCTGGCCGCGCTGAGCGCCGTCCCGGTCACCTTCGACGGCGACGAGCAGGCCCGGGCCCGGCCCATCGCACCGCTGCTGGACGCGCTGCGCGGGCTCGGTGTCGCGATCGACGGCACCGGGTTGCCGTTCCGGGTGGCTGGCAGCGGGTCGGTCGCCGGGGGCACGGTAGCAATCGACGCATCGGCGTCGTCGCAATTCGTGTCGGGCCTGTTGCTGTGTGGGCCGTCGTTCACCGAGGGCCTGACCGTGCAACACACCGGCGCCACGCTGCCGTCGGCGCCTCACATCGCGATGACGGTCGCGATGCTGCGGCAAGGGGGCGTCGAGGTCGACGACTCCGCCCGCAACCAATGGCGGGTGCGGCCGGGCCCGGTCCGCGCCCGGCACTGGGACGTCGAGCCCGACCTGACGAACGCCGTCGCCTTCCTGTCCGCGGCCGTGGTCACCGGCGGCACCGTGCGCATCACGGGCTGGCCCGCCGCCAGCGTGCAGCCCGCCGACCACATCCTGGAGATCCTGGGTAAGCTGAATGCCGTTGTCAGCCATACCGATTCAGGGTTCGAGGTGCGCGGCGTCGCCTATGACGGCTTCGCCGTCGACCTGCGCGACGTCGGCGAGCTCACCCCGACGGTGGCGGCGCTGGCGGCCCTGGCCACGCCAGGCTCGGTGTCGCGACTGAGCGGCATCGCCCATCTGCGCGGCCACGAAACCGACCGGCTCGCCGCGCTGAGTACGGAGATCAACCGCCTGGGCGGCGACTGCCGCGAAACCGCGGACGGCTTGGTGATCACCGCGACGCCGCTGGGTCCCGGCACCTGGCGCGCCTACGCCGATCACCGGATGGCGATGGCCGGCGCGATCGTCGGGCTGCGGGTGGCCGGCGTCGAGGTGGACGACATCGGCGCCACCACCAAGACGCTGCCGGAGTTCCCGCAACTGTGGACCGAAATGGTGCTCGGCACTTGAGGCCTGGCGACTACGACGAGTCCGACGTCAAGATCCGCTCCGGCAGGGGTTCACGACCCCGCACCAAGACCCGCCCGCAGCACGCCGACGCCGAGACCGCCATGGTGGTCAGCGTCGATCGCGGCCGCTGGGGCTGCGTGCTGGGCGGGGACCCCGACCGCCGAGTCACCGCCATGCGGGCGCGCGAGCTCGGTCGCACGCCGATCGTCGTCGGCGACGACGTCGACATCGTCGGCGACCTGTCCGGCCGCACCGACACCCTGGCCCGCATCGTTCGCCGTGGACCGCGGCGAACGGTGTTGCGGCGCACCGCCGATGACACCGATCCCACCGAGCGGGTGGTGGTCGCCAACGCCGACCAGCTGCTGATCGTGGTGGCACTGGCCGACCCGCCGCCGCGCACCGGCCTGGTCGACCGCACGCTGATCGCCGCCTACGCCGGCGGCCTCACGCCGATCCTGTGCCTGACCAAGACGGACCTCGCCCCGCCCGAACCGTTCGCCGAACAGTTCGTAGACCTGGACCTGACGGTGGTCGCGGCCGGCGTCGACGATCCGCTGCTCGCCGTCGCGGATCTGCTGGACGACAAGATCACCGTGCTGCTGGGGCATTCGGGCGTCGGCAAGTCGACGCTGGTGAATCGCCTTGTGCCCGAGGCGGACCGGGCCGTCGGTGAGGTCACCGACATCGGCCGCGGCCGGCACACCTCGACGCAGTCCGTGGCCCTGCCGCTGGACGCCGGCGGCTGGGTGATCGACACCCCCGGCATCCGCTCGTTCGGGTTGGCCCACATCGAGCCCGACGACGTGATCATGGCGTTCAACGACCTGGCCGAGGCGATCGAGGACTGCCCGCGCGGCTGCGGGCACCTGGGTCCGCCGGCCGACCCCGAGTGCGCGCTCGACGCACTCACCGGTCCCGCCGAGCGGCGGGTCGCGGCCGCCCGGCGACTGCTGGCCGCGCTCAGCGAGCAGTGACCCGGCTCGGCCTCTGCCGAGCGCGAACGTACGGCACCATGCCGCGGTGACCGGCATTACGTGTCCGCTCGCGCCGACGGCGCAGGGGCGCTCACCTCTGTCGAGAAACCGTGCGGTTGCGCAACTGCCGGCGGCAATCTCACTTCGAGTACGTGCAACCATCGCGAAATGCATTCGCACGCAACCTAAGCCGTGCGTGTCGCACATTTTTTGCTGCACAGAGCGCATGAGCCTAGGCCATGATCGGCTAATCGCCAGGGATCGACACGCCACGTTCATCGGAGGTTGGCTGATGTCATATGTGATCGCAACACCAGAGCTGCTCACGACCGCGGGCGCCGACATGGCCGGGATCGGATCGACAGTCACAGCGGCGAATGTCGTTGCCGCTCCTGCCATCACCGGAATGCTGGCCGCAGCTGAAGACGAAGTGTCGGTAGCGATTGCGAAACTGTTCAACACGCACGGTCTGAGTTATCAAGCTCTCAGCGCTCAGGCGGCAGCTTTCCACGACCGCTTTGTGCAGACCCTGATCTCCGGCGCGGTCGGTTACGCTGCCGCCGAGACGGAAAATGCTTCCCCGCTGCAGGGATTGCTGAACGTGATCAATGCACCGACGCAGGCGCTCTTGGGGCGTCCGCTGATCGGAAACGGCACCACCGGTGGTCAGGGCCAAGCCGGCGGTGCGGGCGGATTGCTGATCGGCAACGGTGGAGCCGGCGGCACGGGTGCACCGGGCCAGCCCGGCGGAGCGGGTGGCAGCGCCGGGCTGATCGGCAACGGCGGCAACGGCGGAGCCGGTGGCGCGGGCGCGTCCGGCGGCCGAGGGGGCACGGGCGGATTGCTGTTCGGTAGCGGCGGCAACGGCGGCCAAGGCGGCACCGCGACGGCCGGAATCAACGGCGGCCTTGCCGGCACCGGCGGAGATGGCGGCAATGCATTCTGGTTTGGCGACGGCGGCGCGGGCGGCAAGGGCGGCACCGGCATGGCCGGCGCAAACGGCGTCAATCCCGCACCGACAGGCACGGCCGGCGACGGCGACGTGGGCACCTCCGTTACCGCTGAGGGCGATGCACAAGCCGGCTACGGCCAAAGTGGCGGTCTTGGTGACACCACGGTGTCCGGCGGCAACGGCGGAACCGGTGGTACCGCGACGGTCACCGGTCACGGCACCGCGAGCGGCGGCTGGGGTGGACGTGGCACCGCGGGGGCCAACGGCGGCGACGGCGGCCTAGGCGGCAGCGCCAGCTCGGCCAACGGTTACAGCAACGGCGGCTTCGGCGGGGACGCGGGCAACGCCCTCGGCAACGGCGGCGCCGGAGGCAACGGCGGTCTCGGAGGCGAGGCGACCGGAGGCGCGGCCAGCGTCGTCGGCGGACGGGGTGGCCACGGCGGCAGTGGCGCTGACAGCACCATCAACGGCGGAAACGCCTCGGGCTTCGGCGGCGCCGGCGGCAACGGCGGTGACGGCGGCAAGTTCGTCGGTAACGGCGGCGCCGGGGGTGCGGGCGGCACCGGCGGCGCCGGTGGAGCCGCAGCTCCCGGCGGTGCCGGCGGCAACGGCGGTTCCGGCGGTGCCGTGTCCACCACCAGCACCGACCCGAGCCTCAGCCTCGAGGCCCGGGGCGGGTGGGGAGGTCACGGCGGCGTCGGAGGCGACGCTCTGGGCGTCGGCGGCGATGGCGCTCTCGGCGGCGCGGGGGGCAATGGCGGTAGCGCCGGACTGATCGGCAACGGCGGCAACGGCGGCAACGGTGGAACCGCTGGGGCCGGTGGCGCGGGCGGTGCCGGAGGCGCGGGCGGTGCCGGCGGCGCAGGCGCCGACGGCTACGACTCGTCCAACACACTCGGCCGGGGCGGCTGGGGTCGCGAAGGCGGCGCGGGTGGCAACGGGGGCACCGGCGGCAACGGCGGAGCCGGCGGCGCCCTGGCCGGTTCTGGCGGTGCGGGCGGGTTGCTGTTCGGCACCGCCGGCAACAGCGGTGGCGCCGGGGCGGCGGGAGCGGGCGGGGCGGGTGGTGCGGCGGGCGCCGGCGGTCTGGGTGGCGCCGCCGGCGGCGGCAGCGTTCCGGGCGAACACGGCGCCAACGGCGCAGACGGCCAACCTGGAAACGCCGGACACGCAGGCTGATTGCGCGAAGCTAGGGCGTACGCATGGCATTGTGTGGCTGTCAGCGAGGCTTGACCAGCCGCATGCCGAGCTCGTCCGGCGGTACCAAATGCCCTTCGGCACAGCGGATCTCGACGTCTGCGTCGGCCCCGCAGCCCAGATGCGTCAGACGCAGGCGATGCCGCCCCGGCAGGTGACGCTGCCCCCACTGGAACATCGCCCAGACCACCGGCATGAACTCGATGCCGGCGTCGGTCAGCACATACTCGTCGCGGCTGCGCTGGCCGGGCTCCCGGTAGGGCTGGCGGCGCAGCAGCCCGATGTCGACCAACTCGGCCAGGCGCGCCGAGGCGGCGGCCTTGGTGATGCCCACCCGCCGGGCGAAGTCGTCGAATCGGGTGGTGCCGTAGTACGCCTCGCGCATGATCAGCATCGCGGACTTGGTGCCGACCACCGTCATCGTCTTCTCGATCGCACACTCCCCGACCGCCGACCACGCATCGCGGTCGGCCAACCGGCCCTGCAGCATTGTCATGCGGATCACTCTCCCGTCTGGGTTGCTTTGACTATACCTAGGTGTTATAGCTGGGTATAGCAGTCAATACTCAGCTTCGAGGAGGAGCCATGACCCGAGACGCCGTGATCGTCGGCGCTGTCCGCACCCCGATCGGCAAGGGCAAGGCCAACGGCGCCCTGCACGACGTGCTGCCCGCCGACCTGCTCGCGCACAGCCTGCGCGAACTGGTGGCCCGCGCCGGAGTCGACCCGGCCCAGATCGACGACGTCATCGCCGGCGCCGTCACCCAGGTCGGTGACCAGGCCGTCAATATCGCCCGTAATGCGTTGCTGGGCGCGGGTTTCCCCGAGTCGGTGCCCGGCACCACGGTCGACCGGCAGTGCGGCAGCAGTCAGCAGGCGATCAGCTTCGCCGCGCAGGGCGTGGTCGCCGGTGCGTATGACCTGGTGATCGCCGGCGGCGTGGAATCGATGAGCCGCGTCCCGATGGGCACCTCGGTCCTGCCTGGCAGCAACCCGTTCGGCAACGACATGACTGCGCGCTATCCCGACGGCCTGGTGCCGCAGGGCGTCAGCGCCGAGCTGATCGCCGCGAAGTGGCGCCTCTCGCGCGCCCAGCTCGACGAGTTCTCCGCGGCCAGCCACGAAAAGGCCGCCGCGGCCACCAAGGACGGGCGGTTCGACGACGAACTAGCCCCGATCGCCGGGCTGTCGCACGACGAGATCATCCGTCCCGGAACGACGGTCGAGACGCTGGCCGGGCTGCAGCCTGCGTTCTACAGCGAGGCGACGGCGGCGCGCTTCCCGCAGATCAACTGGTCGATCACGCCGGGCAACTCGTCCCCGCTGTCCGACGGCAGCGCCGCCGTGCTGATCACCAGCAGCGACGTCGCGGCGAAGCTCGGCCTGCGCCCGCTGGCGCGCATCCACACCGCGACGGCGGTCGGCTCCGACCCCCTCTACATGCTGACCGGCGTCATCCCCGCGACCGAAAAGGTGCTCCGACGAGCGGGATTGACGCTGGCCGACATCGACCTGTTCGAGGTGAACGAGGCGTTCGCCCCCGTCGTGCTGGCATGGGCCGCCGATACCGGCGCCGATCTTGCCAAGACCAACGTGCATGGCGGGGCCATCGCGATCGGCCACCCGCTGGGCGCCAGCGGCGCGCGCATCATGGCGACCTTGGTCAACGCCTTGGAGCAGCGCGACGGCCGGTACGGGCTGCAGACGATGTGCGAGGGCGGCGGCATGGCCAACGCCACGATCATCGAACGGCTGTCATGACGGAGACACCGTTCGAGGGCGTGCGGGTTCGCCATGACAGCGCCAAGAACTATGACGACCTTGTGGCCGCGCTGCTGGCCGACATCGGCGTGCAGCCCGTCCCGATCGATTCCTTCGCCCAGCGCTACGACGACTGGGAGTCCTACCGGTCCGCGGTGGAAACCCACGTCGGCCCAAGCGGATTCATGCTTTTCGGGCTGCTCGACCACGGCGGCTGGATCGCGAAGGCCGGCATCGATCGCAAGGTCCTGCGCGTCATCCTCGGCAATCCACTGATAGCGATCACGATGCTGCGGCACGACGTGACGGCGGGTCTGTTCGCCCCGGTCGAGCTGCTGCTGAAGGACGAGCCCGACGGCAGCAGCCTGACCTACGTCAAGCCGTCGTCACTCATGGTGGTCGAAGACAATCCCGAACTGCTCAATGCCGCAGAAGAACTCGATGCGAAGCTCGCGGCGTTGGCGACCAAGGTGATCAGCGACTAGGGGCCGCAGCCGATGCGAGGGCGCCGGCAAGACTCCGCTTAATTCCCCGACTGGCCGTAATCGCACCACGCACCCTCCACGACCACGAGTCGTCGCGAACCAGACGGCACAAGCAAGGGGGAATTGAACGGCGCGGACGTCGCACCCCGATCCACAAGTATTGACAGTTTCTCTCTTATTAACTCGAGAGTTCGGAATCCGGGTCGACACGCTGATCGGCGTGTGTCAAATATTCGCCGTCGCATTGATAACTTGAACGACTATCAGCGACGGAAAGGCACGGTGTTGCGGGTAAGCCCGATCGGCCGCGGGATGCCCCGCCGAAGGTTTCTGACACAAAGCGTCGCCGCCACCACCGGAGCATTGATGTCGTTCGCCGGGCCCGTTATCGAAAAGGCTTACGGAGCCGGGCCATGCAGCGGTCATCTGAGCGACATCGAACATATCGTGTTGTTCCTACAGGAGAACCGATCATTCGACCACTACTTCGGAACGCTCTCCGGCACTGATGGATTCAATACACCTTCGCCGCTATTCCAGCAAAAAGGGTGGAACCCGCAGACGCAGAAAGTTGACCCCGCCGGCATCACAATGCCGTTTCGCTTCGACACGACCAGGGGCCCACTGGTCGACGGCGAATGCCTTAACGACCCCGACCACTCCTGGAAGGGCATGCACAATTCCTGGAACGGGGGCGCAAACGACAACTGGCTGCCCGCGCAGGTCGGCAACAGCCCGATTGCGGGCAACGTCCCCGTGGTGATGGGTTACCACACGCGCAAGGACATTCCGGTCCATTACCTGCTGGCCGACACGTTCACCATCTGTGACCGGTACTTTTGTTCGGTCTTGGGCCCCACCCTGCCGAACAGGCTGTATTGGATCGGAGCCAACCTCGGCGCCGACGGATCGCAGGGCGGGCCACAGCTCACCAGCCCCACGTTCGAGCCAATCGGTCAATTCAGCTGGACCACCATGCCGCAGAACCTCAGCGCCGCCGGCGTCAGCTGGAAGCTGTATCGCAACAAGAGCCTGGGTGCCATCGGGAGTGCGTACTTCAACTACACCTACGACCGAATCATGATGTATTTCAAGCAAGCCCAAGATCCCCGCTCCGATCTGGCGCGCTTCGGCATCGCCCCGACATACCCCAACGACTTCGTTGCCGACGTCAAGGCGAATAAACTGCCGCAGGTTTCCTGGATCGTGCCGAACACTATCGAGTCGGAACATCCGGCATTTCCGCCGGCCGTCGGTGCCGTCACCATCGTGAACCTGCTCAGAATTTTGCTATCCAATCCGGCGGTCTGGGAAAAGACCGCGTTGATCGTCGCGTACGACGAAAATGGCGGCTTCTTCGACCATGTAGTGCCGCCCACCCCGCCGCCCGGAACCCCCGGCGAATACCTCACCGTGCCCGACATCAATAGTGTCGCGGGATCCGGGGGAATACGCGGACCCATCGGCTTGGGCTTCCGCGTCCCGTGCTTCGTCATTTCTCCCTACAGTCGCGGGCCGCTCATGAATCACGACGTGTTCGACCACACCTCACAACTGAAGTTCATCAGTAAGCGGTTTGGCGTGCCGGTTCCCAATCTCACCGACTGGCGCAACGGCACGGTGGGCGACCTAACGTCGGCGTTCAACTTCGCCGCTCCGCCGAACCCGTCGATACCCAAGCTGGACCATCCAGGGCTTGCCGCGCTTCCGAAACTGCCGCAGTGCGTACCCAATGTGTGGTTGGGGACGGTGGGGGTAAACCCGAATCCGGTGACGGGGGTTCCGACGGGCATCCCGTATCGGGTGCCCTACCCCCAGTCGATGCCGACCCAAGAGACCGCACCCACGCGCGGGATTCCCAGCGGCACTTGCTAAGTGCGCCACTACCAAGCATCTGTTCGGACTGAGCGGGCCGACCAGCATCCCCATCGCCTTCGGCGCATAGCCGCTCAGGAGTTCTGCGCCGACGGCAGCCCGAGAATCTGTGCGGCCTCGTCGGGTGTGGCGACGGTGCGGCCAAGCTGTCTGCACAGGGTCACGGCCTCGGTCACCAAGTCGACGTTGGTCGGCCGGCGGTCGCCGCGGTAGAACTCGAGTCCCAGGTGCAGGTGCCCGCCGCGTTCGAGCGCGAGCCCGGCAATCGTGTTGGCGCACAGGTCGCCGCCGACGACGGAGACGGCCCACGGGATATCGCATCCGTCAAGGATTTCCAGGTAGGCGTCCAGTGCGCGCTCCGTCGGAGGCAGCCCGAAGGGCGCTCCCAGGTAACCGCCTTCGGTGGAGAAGTAGAGCTTGATCATGGCGCCTCGGGGCAGGCGACCGGCCCGCCACCAGGCCAGCGCGGTCCGCAGGAAGCCGGGTTCGTAGATGGCCAGGCTGGGCCCCAGGCCCGCTTGGCGGCAGATCTCGAAGGCACGGCCGATCGTTTGAAACGAGTTGCTGTAGACCAGATTTCCCGTGGGTAGGCCGTCGGCGTCGGTGCCGCCCAGATTGACCGACCCGGGGTCGGTCAGGCCCACACGCAGCCCGGCCGCGGCGAGCGGGACGAGGTGCTCGTAAGAAATCGAAAAGCCCTCGCCGAAGTGGACCGTCGGGTAGAGCAGGGCGTCGGGCCGAGCCGCAAGGATGGGCCGCCATGCCTCGAGGTACCGCTCGGCGGCCTGCTCCACGCTGACGCCGAAGAGGTCGATGTGGTTGTGGATGATCGCGGCGCCCGCCTCGATGCAGGCGAGGGCATCCGCGGTGATCTCCGACGGTTCGACCGGCACATGGGGATTGGACGCCTTCGACGTGACGCCGTTGATAGCACATTCGATGATGACGGGACCCATTAGGCAAGCACGTCCCCGACGACGTCCAGCGGCCGCAATGCCCCGGGCGCGTTCGCCGGCACGGCGGGGTGGACCGGGGCCACGGGAGAAATCCGCACGTAGGACGAGCCCAGCGGCGGCCGCGGGTCCGGCTCGCCCTTGTTGGGCCACAGCGACGTGGCACGCTCGGCCAGCGCGGTGATCGTGAGCGACGGGTTGACGCCCAGGTTCGCGGTGATCGTGGAGCCGTCGATGACGTGCAGCCCCGGGTGCCCGTGCATCCGGTGATAGGGGTCCACCACGCCGGCGTCCGCTGTTTCGGCGATCACGCAGCCGCCGATGAAGTGTCCCGTCATCGGGATGTCCGCCAGATCCGCCCAGGCCCCGCCGGCGATCCCGTCCAGGTGTTCGGCCGCGCGCCGGGCGACCTCGTGGCCGACCGGAATCCAGGTCGGGTTCGGTTCGCCCACGCCCTGACGGGATTTCATGCGCCGCCCGAACAACCCCCGGCGGGTGTAGGTGGTGAGCGAGTTGTCGTGGGTCTGCATCACCAGCAGCGGGATGGTCTGCTCCGACCAGCGCCTGGGGTTGAGCAGGCGGCGCAGGTCTCGGCGTTGCCGCACAAGCTCTTTCAACCCCGTCCGCCAGCGCCCCTTCTCGGTGAGACCGTCGAGGCCGTCGACCAGAACGGTGCCCATCAGTCCCATCAGGTTGGAGTCGTGGCCGTAGCGGCAGGGCTCGACGTGGGTGTGGCTGTCCGGGTGGATGGAGGACGTGATGGCCACGCCCTCGGAATAGTCCACGTCGTCGCGGCGCGCGCGCACGGCCAGGATCGCCTCGGAATTGGTCCGCGACAGCTCCCCGAGCTTGGGTGAAATGTGCGTCAGGCTGCCGCCGTCGCGCAGCCGGTGCAGTAGCCTCTGGGTGCCGAGCGCGGCGGCGGAGAACACCACCTGCTCTGCGGTGAATGTACGACGACGCCGGCGCAGTTTGCCCCCGGTACGGCGCGTCGCCACGTCGTACCCGCCGTCGGGACGGGGCCGCACGTCGACGACCGTGGTCAGCGGGTGGATCGTCGCGCCCAGTCGCTCGGCCAGGTAGAGGTAGTTCTTGACCAGCGTGTTCTTGGCGTTGTGCCGACATCCCGTCATGCATTCGCCGCAATGCAGGCACGCGTTGCGTTCCGGGCCGGCCCCGCCGAAGTACGGGTCGCCGACCGGTGCGCCCGGCGCGGCGAGCTGGCCGTCGGCGCCGGTGAAGCACACGCCGACCGGGGTGGCGTGAAACGTGTCGGCGACTCCGAGGTCGGTGGCGATCTGCAGCATCACCTTGTCCGAGGGCGTGGTCCGCGGATAGGTCTCGACGCCGAGCATCCGCTTGGCCTGGTCGTACCAGGGCGCAAGCTCGTCGCGCCAGTCGGTGATGGCGCTCCAGCGCGGGTCGGCGAAGAAGCCGTCGCTGGGCTGGTACAGCGTGTTTGCGTAGACGAGCGAGCCCCCGCCCACCCCAGCGCCGCTGAGCACGACCGCGTCGGTCAGCACGTCGATGCGTTGAATGCCGTAACAGCCGAGGGCGGGCTGGAACAGGTAATCGCGGACGTGCCAGCTGTTCTTCGCGAAGTCCTGGTCGCGAAAGCGTCGGCCCGCCTCGAGAACGCCTACCCGGTAACCCTTTTCGGTCAGGCGCAGTGCGGTGACGCTGCCGCCGAAGCCGGATCCGATGACCAGCACGTCATAGTCAAACGAGGCTCGAGTCACGCGACACCTCCTGGAAGTCCTCGAGGACGGCGGTCCGGGTGCGGCGCTGGTACTCGTGGACCAGCCCGGGCCAGTTCGTGGTTACCCGGCCGGAAGCCGTGCGATACCAGGAGTCGCAGCTGCTCCATACGCCCTTCTCGAGGCGGGCCTGGACCTCCGCGTCGTAGGCCTGCTCGACGGAACGCCGGACCTCGAAGGCGCGGCCCCCACCGCGGCGGGCGAGTTCCTCGACGAGCTGGCGGATGTAACCGGCCTGCTGCTCCATCATCAGGATGATCGAGCTGCTGCCCAGGTTGGTGTTCGGGCCGTAGATCAGGAACATGTTCGGGAAGCCCGGCACCGCCATGCCGAGATGAGCGCGCGCACCCTCCGCCCACTCGGCATGCAGGTCGCGGCCGCCGCGGCCGGTGATCGTCATCGGGGCCAGGAATTCGGTGGCCTTGAATCCGGTGCCGTAGATGATGACGTCCACCTCGTGCAGCGTGCCGTCGCCGGTGCGCACGCCCGTCGGCGTCACCTCTTCGATCGCGTCGGTCACGACGTCGACGTTGTCGGCGGCCAGCGCCGGGTACCACTCGCTGCTGAACAGCACGCGCTTGCAGCCGATCGGGTAGTCGGGAGTCAACTTCGCCCGCAGCACCGGATCTTTGATGTGGCGCTTCAGGTTTGACATCGCGAGGGCATGCAGCACCCGGGCGAGCGGGGCCGCCTTGGTCAACGCGAAGCCCAGCAGCTCCGTCGTCTCCCAGATCGTCCCGCGCATGGCCGCGGCGAAACCCGGCACCTTCTTGAATGCCGCGTGGTGCCGGTCGGTGTAGGCGCGGTCCAGCTTCGGCACGACATAGGGCGCCGAGCGCTGAAAGACGGTGACCCGCCCCGCGGTCTCGCGGATCCGCGGGACGAACTGGATCGCCGACGCGCCGGTGCCCAGCACCGCGACGCGCTTGCCGGTCAGGTCGACGTCGTGGCGCCACTCGGCCGAATGGAAGGAGGGGCCGGCGAACGTGTCAAGCCCCGGGATGTTCGGGTACGACGGCCGCGACAGCTGGCCCACCGCGGGCACCAGGACGTCGGCCTCGAGGACTTCGCCCGACGAGGTCGTCACCCGCCAGGTGGCGCTGCCGTCGTCGTACTCGGCGCAGGTGACCTCGACGCCGGTCCGCACCAGATCGCGCAGGCCGAACCGGTCGGCGGTGTCGTGGATGTAGCCGAGGATGTCGGGCTGCTCGGCGTATCGCCGGCCCCAGTCGGTCTTGCGGGCAAACGAGTAGGAGTACAGGTTCGACGGGACGTCGCACGCGGCACCCGGGTAGGTGTTCTCGCGCCAGACGCCTCCGATGTCGCCGGCCTTCTCCAGCACCGTCACGTCGGCGAGGCCATCCCTGGACAGCTCGTAGGCCGCGGCGAGGCCGCCGAAGCCGGCCCCGATCACCAGCACGCGGGGGCGAGTCGTGGAAGTCATACCTCAGACGGTATGCAGGCGGACGTGTCGCCGGTAGTCCATTGCGGACGGCAAATCCATAATTCCGGCCAAGGAGCCTTTTCAGACCGCCATTAACCGTGAGCGCGGCGCCGCCGAACGCTGGTAGCGGGCGGGCGTCGTGCCCGTCCACCGTTTGAACGCGGCGATGAAACTCGTCGCCTCGGCATAGCCCAGCCGCAATGCGACGTCGTCCACCGAGAGCGCACCCGTTGCCAACAGCTCCTCCGCGAGGACCCGGTGCACCTCGTCGAGCAGTTCGCGGAAGGTCGTGTTCTCCTCGGCCAGGCGCCGACGCAGGGTCCGCTCGCTCATCGCCAGCTGCCGGGCGACGGCCCCGATCGTGTGGGGTTCGCCGTCGATCGACGCCAGTCGCTCGCGGACGCGCCGCGCGACGCCGGTGCGCTGGCGCCGCCGTTCCAACAGTGCGCTGCACTGCTGTTCGCACATCATCACGCTCATGTCGCTGGCCTGCGGCAGCCGGTTGTCCAGCAGCGCCGCCGGCCAGCGCGCCACATTGGCCGGGGAGTCGTAGGCCGGTGTCACGCCGAACGCCTCGCACGCCGCCGCGTCACCCGACGCCGGCGCGGGACCCGCGAACTCGATCGCGCTGAAGGGGATTGGGCTGCCCAGCAGCTCCGCCATGACCCGGGCCATTGCCGCCAGGTCGCGCCGCACCAGAAACTCCGCTACCGGGCCGGTCAAGTCAGGCAGGTCGAGCTGCAACTCCGCCACCGGACCCGCCACGATGACGGTCGGCAGGCAGAACCCGTAGCTCAGTTCGTAGAACCGGGCCGCGAAGCGGACGGCATCGCCCAGCGTCGAACTGGTCAGGCAGGCGAAGCCGAAGATGCCGAAGGCCCCGACGTGATAGCTCTCCCCCACCCGAACGCCCAGGTCGGCCGCGTCGCCCAGCAGGTTCACCAGGTTGGTCGCGACCGCCAGCTCTTGGCGTCCGGCGATCATCCGGGTGTGGTCGCGCAGGTCCGCCTCCGACAGGCCTGACCCGCTGAGCACGTCCGCCGGGGCAAGCCCGCTGCGGCGACCGAATTCGGCCATCAACGCGACGCTGGCCGTACTCCGCGGGAAATCCCAGTGCGAGACCTGCTTTCCCGCGAACACCTCCACGCAGACCAGTATCGCCGAGAGCCCGGGTCGACTGCGCCGAACGTAGTGCGCCCGTGGCCCGCACCGCGAGTGACGGCCTGCCCGCGACGGGCTACCCGCCGGGAGGTACGAGCTGCCCCCGCGAGCGACGGGCTGCCCCGCGAGCGGCCGGCTGCCCCGCGAGCGGCGGGCTGCCCCCGCGAGCGGCCGGCTGCCCCCGCGAGCGACGGGCTGCGACCCCTCGAGCGGCGGGCTGCGGCGCCCGCGAGTGGCGGGCTGCGGCCCCGCGAGCGACCCCAAAATCCACGCGTACGGCCGAATTTCCGACAATTTGAGCGCCCTCGCGGGCCGAAACGACAATTTGAGCGCCCTCGCGGGCCGAAACGCCGACACGGCCCCGCGAGCGACGGGCCAACCCCCGCGAGCGGCCCCAAAATCCAGGCATACGGCCAAATTTCCGACAATTTGAGCGCCCTCGCGGGCCGAAACGCCGACCCGGCCCAGCGAGCGACGGGCTGCGGCCCCGCGAGCGACCCCAAAATCCACGCATACGGCCGAATTTCCGCCAATTTGAGCGCCCTCGCGGGCCGAAACGACAATTTGAGCGCCCTCGCGGGCCGAAACGCCGGCCCGACCCCCGCGAGCGACGGGCTGCGGCCCCGCGAGCGACCCCAAAATCCACGCGTACGGCCGAATATCCGACAATTTGAGCGCCCTCGCGGGCCGAAACGCCGACCCGGCCCCGCGAGCGACGGGCCAACCCCCGCGAGCGGCCCCAAAATCCAGGCATCCGGCCGAATTTCCGCCAATTTGAGCGCCCTCGCGGGCCGAAACGACAATTTGAGCGCCCTCGCGGGCCGAAAGAAAGCCGAAGCTCCGCGACGGGACCGTTAGGCCGCCGTCAGGCCGCCAGATCGTCGGCGTCGCTGACGGTCTCGGCCGCCACACGCTTGGCGCGCCGCCAGCCCCGCACGGCCGCGATCGCGGACTTCAGGCCGCGCCGGCGGCCGGTCACCGGGTCGATGGCCCCGAACTCCGGACCCAGCTCGGCGAACATCCGCTCGCTGCGGGTCTCCGGCGCGTCGTCGGCGTTGTCGAGGAGGTACTTGTTCGGCAACGACAGCTTCGCCAGCGTGCGCCAGGTCTTCCCGTATTGAACCAGGAATGAGCCTGTGGTGTAAGGCAAGTCGTACTTGTCGCACACCGCGCGCACCCGCACCGAGATCTCGTGCAGCCGGTTGCTGGGCAGGTCGGGATACAGGTGGTGCTCGATCTGGTGGCACAGGTTGCCGCTCATGAACCGCAGTGTGGGCCCGGCGTCGAAGTTGGCGCTGCCCAGCATCTGCCGCAGGTACCACTGGCCCTTGGTTTCGCCGATCATGTCGGTCTTGGTGAATTTCTCTGCGCCATCGGGGAAATGGCCGCAGAAGATCACCGCGTTGGCCCACACGTTGCGGATCACGTTGGCCGTCGCGTTGGCCGTCAGGGTGGACCGGTAGGTGGCGCCCGGCGACAGTGCGGTCAGCGCGGGAAAGGCCACATAGTCCTTGAGCACCTGGCGACCGGCCTTGGACAGGAACTCGTCGATGCGCTCGCGGGCCTCCGTGTGGTCCATCCGCTTCTTGAGAATCTTGCCGATCTCCACATGCTGCATGCCGACGCCCCACTCAAAGAGCAACGCCAGCAACGAGTTCCAGACCAGATTGAGGATGTTGAAGCGCTTCCAACGCTGGTCGCGAGTGACGCGCAGCATGCCGTAGCCGACGTCGTCGTCCATCCCGAGGATGTTGGTGTACTTGTGGTGCACGAAGTTGTGCGTGTAGCGCCAGTGCTTGGACGACCCGGACATGTCCCACTCCCATGTCGAGGAGTGAATCTCCGGGTCGTTCATCCAGTCCCACTGGCCGTGCATGACGTTGTGGCCGATCTCCATGTTCTCGATGATCTTGGCCACGCCGAGCGTCGCGGCGCCTGCCCACCAGGCCGAGCGGCGTGAGCTGGCGGCCAGCAGCAGCCGGCCGGAGAGCTCGAGTGCGCGTTGCGCGGCGATGGTGCGGTGGATGTAGCGGGCGTCCCGCTCACCGCGTGAGTCTTCGATGTCCTGGCGGATAGCGTCCAGCTCCACGGCCAGGTTCTCAATGTCGGCGTCTGTCAGGTGTGCGAATACGTCGACGTCTGTGATCGCCATCGTCTTCTCCCTGCGGTCGATGAATACTTACCGGACCTACGCCATCGTAACCTACGATTCCGTAAGTTACTAGTCAGTAGCGTTAAATGTTGACGACGCAATCGCCGGAGGCCGCGGACACGCAGGTCTGGATGCGGCTGCCGGGCTCGTGCTCCTGGCCGGTGCGCAGGTCACGGACGTGCCCGTCGACCAATTCGACCACGCACGATTGACAGATACCCATCCGGCAACCGAACGGCATCTGCACACCTGCCCCCTCGCCGGCGTCCATCACCGACGTCGCGGCGTCGGCGGCCACGCTCCTGCCGCTGCGCGCGAAGGTGACTGTCCCCCCGGCCCCAGCGGGTGCCGCCCGCGACACCGCGAACCGCTCCAGGTGCAGCTGGTCGCCTACGCCCGCGGTGGCCCACACCTTCTCGGCCTGGTTGAGTAGGCCCTCCGGGCCGCAGGCCCAGGTCTGCCGTTCACGCCAGTCCGGCACCTCCGCGTCCAGCCGGGACAGGTCGAGCCGTCCCTGCGTGCGGGTCTCACGCACCCGCAACCGGTAGCCGTCATGCCCGGCATCGAGCGCGTTCAGTTCGTCGGCGAACATCACGTCGGCCGCGGTGGGCGCCGAATGCAGGTGGACGATGTCGGTAATTTGATTGCGGCGCACCAACGTTCGCAACATCGACAGCACCGGGGTGATACCCGATCCGGCGGTGAGGAACAGGATCGACGCCGGCGCCGGGTCCGGCAGCACGAAATTGCCCTGCGGCGCGGCCAGTCGCACGATGGTCCCCGGCTCGACGCCGGCCACCAGGTGGGTGGACAGGAAGCCTTCGGGCATGGCCTTGACGGTGATGGTCACGGTCCGCGCCGATCCGCGGGTCTGGGCGGCGGGGGTCGAGGTCAGCGAATACGACCGCCAGCGCCAGCGGCCCTCGACCAACAGCCCGATCCCGATGTACTGGCCGGGCTGATAGTCGAAGCTGAAGCCCCAGCCCGGTTTGATCACCAGGGTGGCGGAGTCTTCCGTCTCGCGACGGACCTGGAGAATGCGGCCACGCAATTCGCGGGCGGACCACAGCGGATTGGCCAGACGCAGGTAGTCGTCGGGCAGCAGGGGCGTGGTGATGCGCGCGGCGATCTTGCGCAGCGCGTGCCAGCCGGGATGCTGGTCCGCTCCGGCGACGGTCGGACGGGTGGTTTTGACGACATTCGCGGTGATCGCCGTAGTTTTGCTGCTCATTGGAGGCTCCTGATCAGGGCGGACACCGGGCCCACCGCATAAGCTACGATACCGTAACTTACGGTACCGTAGCTAGCCCCCGGCTGTGTTTACACCCGCTATGACCCCGCTCACCGCAGACTCAACCACGAAGCGGCAGCGCCAGGACTACAGCAGTTCCAGCAGGAACGGCAGCTCCTGGTTGGCATACCAGGCCAGATCGTGGTCCTGGGCGTCGCCGACCACCAGTTCAGCGTCCTCGTCGCCAAGGTCCGCGGCGTCGATGACGGCGATCGCTGCGGTCACGGCCGCCTCGGCGCCGGCGTTGTCGACGTAGGCCGCGACGACCTGGTCGATCGCGACCGGCTCGGCGAGCCTGACGACGGCGTCGTCGAGGTCGGGACGGTACTTGGCCCCGGATTCGCCCAGCTCGACGTCGGCGGCCAGCACCGCGCGCCGCGGCGGCAGGTCGTCGTCGCCTTCGGAGGCCAGCAGCCGCAGCGACGCCAGCGCCGCCTCTTGCAAAGCCACCTCGGCGAGCTCGTCGTCGTCACCCTGCGCATAGGACTCGCGCAGCGTCGGCGTCACGGCGAACGCGGTACCGTTCACCGGTCGTAATGAACCGTCGGCGACGAGCTGGCGCAGCATCGCCAGGGTCGCCGGGATGTAGACCTGCATCAGCCGGTCAACGTCGCGGCGTAGTCGTCGACATATCTCGACAGCTCACGCGGGGGCCGTTTGTAGTCGGCACTCACGACCGGCCGATGGGGCAGCGTGACCTTCGGCGTCTCGACGTCCTGGTAGTCGATCGTGGAAAGCAGGTGCGACATCATGTTGAGCCGGGCGTGCTTCTTGATATCGGATTCCACGACGTACCAGGGGCTGACCGGGGTGTCGGTGTGCACCATCATCTCGTCCTTGGCGCGCGAATAATCGTCCCACCGATAGACCGACTCCAGGTCCATTGGGCTGAGCTTCCACTGCCGCAGCGGATCGTTCTGTCGCGCCTTGAAGCGGCGGAGCTGTTCGGCATCGGAGACCGAAAACCAATACTTGCGCAACAGAATCCCGTCGTCGATCAGCATCTGCTCGAAGATCGGTGTCTGACGCAGGAACAGCACATATTCCTGTGGGGTGCAGAATCCCATGACCTTCTCGATGCCGGCGCGGTTGTACCACGACCGGTCGAAGAGCACGATCTCTCCCTTGGTGGGCAGATGGCGGATATACCGCTGGTAGTACCACTGGCCGCGTTCCCGTTCGGTGGGCACCGGCAAAGCCGCGATGTGGGCGAAGCGCGGGCTGAGGTACTCGGTGATCCGCTTGATCGCGCCGCCCTTGCCCGCGGCGTCACGGCCCTCGAAGAGGATCACGACGCGCGCGCCGGACTCCCGCACCCACTCCTGCAACTTCACGAATTCCGTTTGCAGACGTAGTAATTCGGCTTCGTAGACGACGTCGGAGATCTTCGCTTTGGCCGGCCCGCCCGATTTCTTCTTCTTCGGCTTGGCCGACGAGCCGTCGCTCTTCACGGTGCTCACATCAACGAATGGTAGCCGTAAGCTGCTGTTTTGAGCCCGGACGGCTATCGGGAAGCCTCGAGTAGCTCGTCGAGAGCCTGGCCCAACAGGCCGGGCAGCATGTCGACGTCGGCCATCGCGTCGCGGTCGGCGTTGATCCCGTAATACAGCATGCCGTTGTAGGACGTGACGCTGATCGCCAGCGCCTGGTTGTGCAGCAGCGGCGGCACCGCATAGGTCTCCAGCAACTTGGTGCCCGCGACGTACATCTGCGACTGCGCCCCCGGGGCATTGGTGATCAACAGGTTGAACTGCCGCGCCGAGAACGTGGTGGCCACCCGGATACCCATCGCGTGCAGGGTGGGCGGCGCGAAACCCGACAACGTGACGATGGTCCTGGCGTCGACCAGACTGGAGGCAGTCGGGTTCGATTCGGTGGCGTGGGCGATCTGCGAGAGCCGCACCACCGCGTTGCCCTCCCCCACCGGCAGGTCGACCAGGAACGGTGTAACCCGGCTGATCGCCTGACCGGGCCCGGTCGAGTCGAGCTGGTCATCGGGGTAGACCGACAGCGGCGCCATCGCCCGAATCGTCGTGGTCTGCGCCACCGTTTCGCCGCGCGACATCAGCCAGTTGCTCAGCGCGCCGGCGATCACGGCGAGGACCACGTCGTTGACGTCGCAGTCATAGCGCGCCCGTACGGTCCGGTAGTCGTCGAGCTTGCCACTGGCGACGGTGAACCGCCGGTTGCGCGAGACGGTCGCGTTGAGCGGACTGCTCGGCGCGGTGCCGCGCGCCAGCGTGCGGGCGACGTCGAAGACCCGACGGCCGGTGTCGGCCAGCTGTGCGGTGCTGGTTGCCGCCCCCGCGATCGCGGACCCGACGGCCTGCATCTGTGCGCCGGGTCCCACCACCCAGTCGCCGATGGCGCCCAGCAGTAGCCGCGTGTTGCCGGGGTCGCGTTCGGGGATCCAGATGTCTTCCGGGAATGGCGGCGGACGACGGGTGCGATCGGCGATGACGTGGCCGATCTCCAGTGCGGTCATGCCGTTGATGAGCGCCTGGTGCGACTTGGTGTAGAGGGCGATGCGGTTCTTGGTCAGGCCCTCGACGAGATACATCTCCCACAGCGGCCTCGACTTGTCCAGCGGTCGCGCCGCCAGCCGCGCGATCAGCTCGTGCAGCTGCTCGTCGGTGCCCGGCGACGGCAGCGCCGAGCGCCGGATGTGGTAGGTGATGTCGAAGTCCGGATCGTCGAGCCAGACCGGCCTGGCCATACCGATCTTCACCTCGCGGACCTTCTGCCGGTAGCGCGGTATCTGCGGGAGCCGCTGTTCGACGGTGGCCAGCAGCGTCTCGTAGCTCAACCCGGCGCGGGGGCGGCGCAGGATGGCCACCGACCCGACGTACATGGGGGTGGCCGTGTTCTCCAACCGAAAGAAAGACGCGTCCGCCGTGGACAAGCGGGTCACCATTGCGGCGCCATCCCTCCCGTCATTCATCACGCGTCTACCGAAGTCCTGCCCACGGTAACCGCCTTCTCGCGCGCATTGCGGCGCGGGTACGCGCCGGCCCGGGTTGTGCGATGATGGCCCGCAACTGAACTCGCAGAAATCAGTTGCTTGCCACTCTCCAGCAGGCTCCCCGTGCGCAGTCGTTGAGTTGGAGAGTGCCCATTGACCGTAATTTCTAGTCCGAAGCCACCTCGCGGGGACGCCTTCGCGGTATCGCCTGTCGTGGAGTACGAGCCTGAAAGCCAGAGTCTGCCGCGCAGCGCCGCGCAGTGCCGGCAATCATCCCACGCACGATCGCCGCACCGCATCCCGAGCGTCCCGAGCGTCCCGGGCGCGCCCGTCGCGCACGTCGCGCCGAGCGCGCCCGTCGCGCCGATGCGCCCGGGGATGGGTGAGATGGCCGCCTTCGCCGACGCCGCCGTGCGCCGGGTGCTGGAGGTCATCGACCGCCGTCGCCCGCTGGCCCAGCTGCGACCGCTGTTGACACCGAGCCTCGTGGACTCGGTGCTCTCGGCCGGCCAGACCGAACCGGCCGGCGCGGCGGTGTTGCGCCGGCTGCGGCTGCAACCGGCCGGGCATCCCGATCCGGCGGCCGCGGCCGAAATTTTCGGCTCCTACAGCCGCGGCGACCGGGTCCACGCCATCGCCGGCCGCATCGAACGGGTGCGCGCGGTCAGCGGCAGCCGGTGGCTCGTGGTGGCGCTGCATATCGGTTGATCAGTTCACGAACTTCACGGGACGCGAGCTGCCGGTGTAGCGGGCCAGCACCGGGCCCGCGATCGCCATGATGAAGACGTACGACGTCGCCAGCGCCGCGACCGCGGGGATCGACGTGCCGACCAGGCCGATGATGATCAGGGAGAACTCGCCGCGGGCAACCAGCGCCATGCCGGCGCGCACCTGGCCGCGGCGCGCCACCCCGTCGCGGCGGGCGGCGTACATCCCGGTGAGCACCTTCGTCGCCGTCGTGACCACGGCCAGCGCCAGGGCCACCGGCAGCATCGGCAGCAACGCTTTGGGATCGACCTGTAGCCCGATCGCCAGGAAGAACACCGCGGCGAACAGGTCACGCAGCGGGATCAGCACCATGCGGGCCCGGTCGGCGGTCGCACCCGTCAGGGTGAGGCCGACCAGGAACGCGCCGACGGCCGCCGACGCGTGCAGGGACTCGGCCAGCGCCGCCACCATCAGCGTGATCCCCAGGACGCGGAGCAGCAGCTGCTCGGAGTCGGGATGCTCCACCAGCCGACCGACGTGATGACCCCAACGGAACGACGCGACGAACGCCGCGGCCAGGGCGCCAAGCGCGACCAGCATCCCGCCGACGGCCTCCAGCCAGCTGCCGCGCGACGCCAGCACGGCAAACAGCGGCAGGTAGCCGGCCATCGCGAAGTCCTCGAGGACCAGCACCGACAGCACCGCCGGAGTTTCCCGGTTGCCGAGTCGCTGCAGATCCTCCAGCAGGCGCGCGATGACCCCCGACGACGAGATGTAGGTGACCCCGGCCAGGGCGAGGACCGCGACGCCGTCCAGGCCCAGCAGCCAGCCCGCGACGGCGCCGGGTGTCGCGTTCAGGATGATGTCGGCGCCCGCCGACGGCAGGTGGTGCCGAAGGCTACTGGCGAATTCGGTCGCGGAGAACTCGAGTCCGAGGGTGAGCAGCAGTAGCACGATGCCGATCGGCGCGCCGGTCATGATGAAATCGTCGGCGGCGGCCACCGGTAGGAGGCCGCCCTTGCCCAGGCCGAGTCCCACCAGCAGATAGACCGGAATCGGCGAGAGCGCGAATCGTCGTGCCACGGCGCCCAATACCGCGAGGCCGGTCAGGAGGGCTCCGAGTTGAAACAGCAGCGCCCCCGAGACTTGCACGGCTCAGCCCTGACTGCCCTGGTACAGGATCTTTTCGACGCCGGCGATGCCCTCTTCGGTGCCGATCACGATGAGCACGTCCTTGTCCCGCAGGATTTCGGCCGGGCTCGGCGAGGCGAGCACGTGCTCCTCGCGCACGATCGCGACGATCGACGCGCCGGTGCGCGTCCGGGCCTGCGTGTCGCCCAGCGGCCGGTTTACGAACGTGCTGCCCGGGACGATGCGCACCTGACCCGCCTGCAGGCCGGGCACTTCGCGGGTCAATTCGGTGAAGCGTTCCGCGATCCGGGGTGCGCCCAAAATCTGGGCCACGGTGTCGGCCTCTTCGTCGGTGAGCCGGACGACCGGTCGGGCCTGATCCGGGTCGTCGCGGGAATACGTGACGATCTCGAATTCACCGCCGCGCCGCGCGATGATGCCGATGCGCTCACCCATGTGGCTGGTGAACTCGTACCGCAGGCCGACGCCCGGCAGCAGCACTTCTTTGACATCCATGGATTCAATCCTTGACGACTTGCCGCCGGGATGTAACCCGTACTGGCCAACCTCATACGCTCCGAGCGCGGCTAGGGTGGCGACATGGACGGGAACACGGTCAGCGTCGAGCGCGTCATCAAAGCGTCCCCCGACAAGGTCTTCGCGTTATTGGCCGACGCGGGCAAACACGCCAGCTTCGACGGTTCGGGGTCACTCAACCACGCCGCGCAGGAGTCTGCGCCGCTGTCGCGGGGCTCGAAGTTCGGGATGGCCATGCGCGGGCGCAAGGAGACGCTGTTCCTCCCGTATCGCACCACCAACACCGTCATCGAGTACGAGCCGGATCGCCGGATCGCCTGGCAGACCTACGGTTTGGGCGGGCTGATCGGCGGCCGGATCTGGCGTTACGAGCTGAGCCAGGCCCCCGACGGCGGGACGCTGGTCCGCGAGACCTGGGATGTGTCGCAGGACAAGCAGAAGCGGATGATCACCCGCGGCTCGATGCCCGAACTGACCGCCGACGGCATGCGCGCCACCCTGGAGCGAATCGCGGCACTGGTCGAGAGCTAGCTCAGGCGCTCGCCATCAGCGCTTCTTGACCGACTTCGGCGGCTTGGGGCCACGGCCTTGTTGCCGCGCCGCGGCACGTCGCTCGCGACGACTGCCACCGGCGCCCGCACCGGCCGTCGACTTGGCCGCGCCGCCGCCGTTGCGCTGTACCTGCGCCGAGCCGTCCTCGGACGGCCCGGAATAGGTCAGGGCTGGCGCGTCGTCGTTGTCGATCCCCTTGGCGCGCAAGGTGCTCGCCGGCTCCTTGACGGGCTGCTCGGTGGGTTCCTCGGATGCCGCCGGGGCTTCACCGTCCGGCTCACCGGCGGCGGCCGCCGCCGACGTCGCGAAGTCCGTCAGACCCTCCGGCGCGTCCACCGGGGCGACCTGCGGCGCCGGGATGGTCTCGACGGTCACGTTGAACAAGAAGCCGACGGACTCCTCCTTCATGCCCTCGAGCATCGCGGTGAACATGTCGTAGCCCTCGCGCTGGTACTCGACCAGCGGATCGCGCTGCGCCATCGCGCGCAGGCCGATGCCCTCCTTGAGGTAGTCCATCTCGTAGAGGTGCTCACGCCACTTGCGGTCGACGACGTTGAGCAGCACGTTGCGTTCCAGCTGGCGCATCGCGCCCTCGCCAGCCAGCTCCTCCAATTCGGCTTCCCTTGTCGCGTAAGCCCTCTCGGCGTCCTCGAGCAGGGCGTCGAGCAGCTCCTCGCGGGTCAGCTCGTCGCGGTCGGAGTCGGTGTCGGGCCGGGTCAGCGTCTCGTGGTCGATTCCCACCGGGTACAGCGTCTTGAGCGCTTCCCAGAGCTTCTCCAGGTCCCAATCTTCGGCGTAACCCTCGGCCGTCGCGCCGTTGACGTAGGCGGTGACGACGTCGCGGACCATGTCGAGGGCCTGCTCCTTGAGGTTCTCGCCCTCGAGGATGCGGCGACGCTCGGCGTAGATCACCTTGCGCTGCTGGTTCATCACCTCGTCGTACTTGAGGACGTTTTTGCGGACCTCGAAGTTCTGCTGCTCGACCTGGGTCTGCGCGCTCTTGATCGCGCGGGTGACCATCTTGGCTTCGATGGGCACGTCGTCGGGCAGGTTCAGCCTCGTCAACAAAGTTTCCAGGGCAGCGCCATTGAACCGCCGCATCAACTCGTCGCCCAGCGACAGGTAGAAGCGCGACTCGCCCGGGTCACCCTGGCGGCCGGAGCGGCCGCGCAGCTGGTTGTCGATGCGCCGCGACTCGTGCCGTTCGGTGCCCAACACGTACAGCCCGCCGGCCTCGATCACCTCTTTGGCCTCTGCGCTCGCCTCTTCCTTGACCTTGGGCAGCTCCTCGTGCCAGGCCGCTTCGTATTCCTCGGGCGTCTCCACCGGGTCCAGCCCGCGCTCGCGCAGCCGCTGGTCGGCGAGGAAGTCGACGTTGCCGCCCAGCACGATGTCGGTGCCGCGGCCGGCCATGTTGGTGGCCACGGTGATGCCGCCGCGGCGGCCCGCGACCGCGATGATGCCGGCCTCCTGCTCGTGGTACTTGGCGTTGAGCACGTTGTGCGGGATGCGGCGCTTGGTGAACTGCCGCGACAGGTACTCCGACCGCTCGACGCTCGTGGTGCCGATCAGCACCGGCTGGCCCTTCTCGAAGCGCTCGGCGACGTCGTCGACCACCGCGATGTACTTGGCCTCCTCGGTCTTGTAGATCAGGTCGGACTGGTCCTGGCGGATCATCTCCTTGTTGGTGGGGATGCTGACCACGCCGAGCTTGTAGATCTCGTGCAGCTCGGCCGCCTCGGTCTGGGCGGTGCCGGTCATGCCGGCGAGCTTGTCGTAGAGGCGGAAGTAGTTCTGCAGCGTGATCGTGGCCAGGGTCTGGTTCTCGGCCTTGATCTCGACGTGCTCCTTGGCCTCGATGGCCTGGTGCATGCCCTCGTTGTAGCGGCGACCGATCAGCACGCGGCCGGTGAACTCGTCGACGATCAGCACCTCGCCGTCGCGGACGATGTAGTCCTTGTCGCGGCTGAACAGCTCCTTGGCCTTCAGCGCGTTGTTCAGGTAGCTGACGAGCGGCGAGTTGGCGGCCTCGTAGAGGTTGTCGATGCCGAGCTGGTCCTCGACGAACTCCACGCCCTTTTCGTGCACACCGACGGTGCGTTTGCGCAGGTCAACCTCGTAGTGGGTGTCCTTTTCCATCAGCGGCGCAATGCGGGCGAACTCGGTGTACCAGTTGGACGCGCCGTCGGCGGGACCGGAGATGATCAGCGGGGTCCGGGCCTCGTCGATCAGGATCGAGTCGACCTCGTCGACGATCGCGTAGCTGTGCCCGCGCTGCACCAGGTCGTCGAGCGAGTGCGCCATGTTGTCGCGCAGGTAGTCGAAGCCGAACTCGTTGTTGGTGCCGTAGGTGATGTCGGCGTTGTAGGCGGCCCGGCGTTCGTCGGGGTTCATGCTGGCCAGGATCACGCCGACCTGCAGCCCGAGGAAGCGGTGCACCCGGCCCATCCACTCGCTGTCGCGTTTGGCCAGGTAGTCGTTGACGGTGACGATGTGCACGCCCTTGCCGGCCAGCGCGTTGAGATACGACGGCAGCACACAGGTCAGCGTCTTTCCTTCACCGGTCTTCATCTCGGCGACGTAGCCCAGGTGCAGCGCGGCGCCACCCATCACCTGCACGTCGAACGGGCGCTGGTCGAGTACCCGCCAGGCGGCCTCGCGGGCCACCGCGAAGGCCTCGGGCAGCAGGTCGTCGAGGTCTTCGCCCTCTTCCAGCCGCTTCTTGAACTCGTCGGTCTTGGCCTTCAGCTCCTCGTCGGACAGCTTCTCGACGTCGTCGGACAACGTGTTGACGTAGTCCGCCACCTTCTTGAGGCGCTTGACCATGCGACCTTCACCAAGGCGCAGCAACTTCGACAGCACAGCAATGTCCCCTAGGAGTCTTGTTCGATCAGGCGACTCCCATCGTAGGTGACGAGCGGCTACGCGAGTCTGATCAAGCCAGTCTGATCAAGCCAGTCGGATCAAGCCATAGTCGTAAGCGTGCCGACGGTAGACCACCGTCGGCCGTTCGGACTCCTTGTCGTAGAACAAAAAGAAGTCGTGTCCGACGAGTTCCATCTCGTAGAGCGCGTCGTCGACCGACATCGGCTTGGCCGGGTGTTCTTTGATCCGCACGACGCGGCCCGGCTCGTGGTCTTTGACGTCCAGACCGGCGCCATCGTGTTGGTGGGGCTCGGCGGCCTCGTCAGCGCCTTTGTCGAAGGCGTCGTCGAAGGCCCGCTCCGACAGCGGCGGGAGCACCGCGGTGGCCTCCGCCAGCGAGACCGGCGTCTTGTCACCGTAGTGCACCTTGCGGCGGTCCTTGCCCCGACGCAGCCTGCCCTCGAGTTTGACGACGGCCGATTCGAGTGCGGCATAGAAACTGTCGGCGCACGCCTCCCCGCGGACTACCGGCCCGCGGCCGCGGGCGGTGATCTCCACGCGCTGACAAGACTTGCGCTGGCGACGGTTGCGTTCATGATTCAGTTCGACGTCGAACAGGTAGATGGTCCGGTCGAATCGTTCCAAACGAGCGAGTTTCTGCGAGACATAGATGCGGAAGTGATCGGGGATCTCGACGTTGCGGCCTTTGTATACGACTTCGGCATTGAGTTTCGGTTCGGTCGACTCGTCGGTGTCGACCGGTGCTTCGTCCAGAATCTGACCCGTATCCACGGTTAGCCTTGACATACGTGACAACTCGTTTCTCTTTTCCACGTCACACGCGCCTTGCGTGCCGGCATTCGGTACAAACGCATCGACGAGGGTTGGAGCGGTTCCGAAGTCACCGCCGCAGGCTGCCCGCCGGTGCAAGGTGTCGAATACTCACCCCCTCCCGCGCTGGCGTCTCAACCTGGGAAAATCGCGACCTGAGTTTTGAAGGTTGTTCTCGACGTTAGCCCGTGTTCGCCCCGGCGTGCCACCGATTTGGTACAGGTGTTGCGAGTTCTTCACGTACTCATGGGAAGTTCACGGGTTTCTGTCGCCGACGAAGCTCAGGCGGCGGCGATCGTCAGCACGGCGGCCACCCGGACCCCGGCCGCATGCAGCACCCGGACCGACTCCCGCGCCGTCGCGCCGGTGGTGACGATGTCGTCGACGAGCACCACTTCGGCATCCGGGCGGCGGCCCCGCAGCCGCACCCGGCCCGCGATGTTGCGTTCCCGCGCCGACGTGCCCAGGCCCACCGAGTCGCGCGCCAGCGCCGTCATCCGCAACGCCCGCACGACAGCGACGTCCGGGTGCCCGGCCACCGCGGCCCGGGCGATCCGCGCGACCGGGTCACCGCCGCGGCGCCGCGCCGCCGAGGCCCGCGTCGGTGCGGGCACGACCGTCAGCGGGGTCTCGACCATGCCCCAGGTCAGCAGCCGGTGCACGCCCACCGCCACCGCATAGGCCAGCGGGGTGACGAGATCGCCGCGGCCATGCTCCTTCATCGCGAGGATCGCCTGGCGCCGCGCACCGGCATACCGGCCCAGCGCGAACACCGGCACCTCCGGGTCCACGCGCGGGTTCACCACGTGCGGCTGGTCGGGTCTGACGACGAGTTCGGCGGCGCAGGCGGCACACCACCGCGTCGACGACGCGCCGCAGCCGCCGCATTCCAGCGGCAGGATCAGGTCGAGCACACGGCAAGTGTCGCGCTCGGGGGTGACAATCCAGGCGCCCGCTCAGGCTTCGGCGCCCGGCGACGCCGCGCATCGGGATCGTCGCCGCGGCGCAGGACCACCCACCACCGCCGGGCGCACCCTACCCGCACTGATCAACTCGTCGAGCGGTCCCGGGGTAGCCGGGACGACGCGCGCGATGATCTTGCCGCGCTCGGTCAGTGTGATCTCCTCGCCGCCTTTGATCCGCGCCAACACCTTGGAGGTTTGTTCTACTCCGCGCCCGCTCAGTCGGAGCCCTTGAACAAAGACGGCCACGCGAAGCTCAGCGCGCCCTGACTCAGCTGGGTGATCAGGTCCTCGAGGTAGCGCAGCGGCAGGTCCATGCGCCATTCCGGCAGCAGGCCATAGATGTCCAGCGAATCCATGCTCAGGCTGACGCCGGTGACGAGCAGGCCGTGCGGCAACTCGGGCAGCGGCACCTGATAGGCGGGAGTGCGCGCCGGCAGCGCCCAGCGCCGCCGCCCGGTGACCACCGCCTGCGGACGCAACCACAATGTCTTGCCCATCACGCCGACGTCGACGTCCAGCCCGCCCCAGGCGGGCCGACGGGCCCAGCGCAGCCGCGCGTTGCCGTCCTCGCGCAGCTCGGTGCGCAGCTGCGGCGCCGCCTGCCGCAGTACGTCGTCGAAGATGTGGGCCGACACCGACGTCGACAACTCCGCCGGCGCGGCCACCACGACCGGCGGCATGCCCGGACGGATGTGCAGGTTGTGCAGGACGGCGACGGCGCTGCGCAAATGGTTGTCGTCCCAACGGACGTCGCGGGCCGCCAACCGCACGTCGCCGAGCTGTCCGACGGCCAAACCCTGCGGCTCCAGGGCGGATTCCAGCTCCGTGACGGTCAGCACCACGTCGTGCTCGCCGATGCGTACCGTGACTTCCTTGCCGACGAGCAGCTGCTGCAACGTGAGGAACAACGTTCGGTACGGCACCGCGGCGGCCTGGGCGGCTCCGGCGGTGACGGACGACAAGCCGGTCGAGGACCACAGCGAGCCCAGCATCTCCAGCGCGCCGAAGGGATCCAGCCGGGGAACTCTAGGCGACATCCGCGGGACTTTCTCGAAGGCTCCTGACTGCTGAGGGTAACCCGCGGATCAACCCGGCAACACCGGTGCCGCCCCCTGCAACATCAGCCCGGGGACCTCGAACCAGCCCTGCTGATTTTCGGCTACCGACGCCGAGTACGCCAGGATCCCTTGCGGCGCACCGACATAAACGGTCGACGGGTTGGCCGCGATCGAGAACAGCGGAATCGTCAGGCCGCGCGCCGGCGCATCGGAGTTCACCCCGTCGAGGTTCACGTACGACACGGGATGCGTGGCGTCGTTGCGGGTCACCACGATGTCGTCGCTTGTCCTCCAGTACAGCGACACCACCGACGTGCCCAGCCCGAAGCCCAGCCGGCGCGGATAGGTCAGCGCGAACTGCCCGGCCTGGGTCTGCTCGACGCCGGCGAGGATCACCTGCCCGCCGATGACCAGCGCGGCGCGGGTCCCGTCGCGGGACAGCTGCAGGTCGGTGATCGGCCCCGGGAAGCGCGTGGTGACCGCGGCGGAGTCGACCGGGATGCGGGCGGGCTGACCCGATGCGGGTTCCTGTATCGCGCGCAGCACGTTGTTGGCGTCGACGACCACCCACACCGCGTCGTCGAGCGCCCAGCTGGGCCGCGTCAGGCTGTGCCCGTCGGCGGACTGCACGGCCTCGCCCCCGAGGTCACCGATCCACAGCGACGCCGCGGTGTCCGGGGCGCCGCGGCGCAGCGTCACCACCGACGCCACCAGCCGCCCGCTGCGCGACAGCGCGGCGCCGGTCTGGTCACCCATGCGTCCGAATGCTCCGGGTACCGGGGCCATCCGCTGGCCGTCCAGCCCGACGAGCGACCCGTTCACCAGCGCGTGCAGCCCCGCACCCGCGCCGTCGGCGACGCCCGGGTCGGTGGCGGCGACGTCGGAGGTGTTCCAGCCCTCGGCGAACCTGTCGTCCAGCGGGGCGCCGTCGGCGTTGATCACGTACGGGCCCCGGATGTCGGCCCTGGCGAGCGTCCAGATGATCTGCGCGGCAAGCAATTGCCGGCTGTGCGGGTCGGTGGTGGACAGCTTTTCCAGGTCGATTCGTGCGCCGCCGTACCCGCTGCCGATCCCGTTCTTGCCGCCGTCGGCGCGGGTCACCGGGCCGCGCAGCCGCAGCGGCGGGGCGAGCAGGTTGCGCACGGTGTGCGCCATCTCCGGCCGTGGCCCGGCCAGCAGCTTGGAGACGAGCTCGGTGGCCAGCTGGTCGTGGTCGGAGACCGCGACGTAGCGCGGGTCGGGGACGACGGTCTTGCCGGTGGGGTCGGCGAAGTACAGCGTGTTGCGCTTGTAGGTCGCCTGGAACTGCTGCCAGTCCAGGAAGACGCCGTTGGGCAGCTTGTCGATGCGCCAGCCGCCCGAGGTCTTGACCAGTTCGATCTGTCCCGGGTCGGGCAGCACGCCCTCGGCGGTCTCGAACACCCCGACGTCGGACAGCGAGCCCAGGATGTCGGCCCGCATGGTCGCCGAAACACGCTCGGCGGCACGGGTTTCGACGAACACCACGTGGTCGATCAGCAGCGCGCTACCGGCGTCGTCCCAGGCATTGGACGCCGATTGGGTGAGGAACTGCCGTGCCGCGAGGTGCCGGTTCGCGGGGTCGGCGGTGGCCTTGAGGAATTCGCGCAGCAGCACGTCGGGATCCATGCCCGGGGTGGGTTTGGGCAGGTTGGTCGGCGCCGGCCGTTCGATGGTGCCGATGGCCTGCGGCGCCGACGAGCTGGGCACGCCGGCGCAGCCCGAGACCAGCACTGCCAGCGACACGAGCAGCAACCGCAGCGTCGGCCGCATCACCCGCTCCTGTCGGCGTGCTCGCGCTGGCGCTCCTGGCGCGGTGAATGCGGCGGCTGCCCACCCGGCTGGTTAGGTTGCGGGATGGGTTTCATCGGCAGCGGGCTGGTGGTGACCTTGTGGCCGCGGAACAGCGGCAGCGTCAGGCGGAAGCAGGCGCCCTCGCCGGGCTCACCCCACGCCTCCAGCCGGCCCTGGTGCAGGCGGGCGTCCTCGATGCTGATCGCCAGGCCCAGCCCGGTCCCGCCGGAGCGCCGCACCCGCGACGGGTCCGACCGCCAGAACCGGCTGAACACCAGCTTCTCCTCACCGGGCCGCAGCCCCACGCCGTAGTCCCGGACCGTGACGGCAACGGTGTCCTCGTCGGCGGCCATCCGGATGTCGACGGGCTTGTGCTCGGCATGGTCGATGGCGTTGGCGATCAGGTTGCGCAGGATCCGCTCCACCCGCCGCGCGTCGACCTCCGCGATGACCTCCTCGGTCGGCATGTCCACCTGCAGCGTGATGCCGGCCTCCTCGGCGAGGTGCCCGACGTTGCCCAGGGCGCTTTGCACCGTCGTCCGCAAATCGACCGCCTCGACGGACAGCTCGGCCACACCGGCGTCGTGGCGGGAGATCTCCAGCAGGTCGTTGAGCAGCGTCTCGAACCGGTCCAGCTCGTTGACCATCAGCTCGGTGGAGCGGCGCAGCGCGGGGTCGAGGTCGGCGCTGTGGTCGTAGATGAGGTCGGCGGCCATCCGCACGGTGGTCAGCGGTGTGCGCAGTTCGTGGCTGACGTCGGAGGTGAAGCGGCGCTGCAGGTTACCGAATTCTTCGAGCTGGGTGATCTGGCGGGACAGGCTCTCGGCCATGTCGTTGAACGACACCGCCAGCCGGGCCATGTCATCCTCGCCGCGCACCGGCATGCGCTCGGACAGGTGTCCCTCGGCGAACCGCTCGGCGATCCGCGACGCCGACCGCACCGGCACCACCACCTGGCGCGAGACCAGGATCGCGATGCCGGCGAACAGCACGAGCAGCACCAGGCCGCCCGTGGCCATCGTGCCGCGCACCAGCGTGACGGTGGCCTGCTCGTTCTTCAGCGGGAAGATCAGGTACAGCTCGAGGTTCGCCACCCGCGACGACGTCGGCGTGCCGATGATCAGCGCCGGTCCGCTGTAGGCCTCGGTGTGCACGGTGTGGTACTGGTAGGCCGCCTGGCCGGCCTTGACGAAGCCGCGCAACGACCCGGGCACCTGCTCGACGGGTCCGGCGGTGGTCGCCGCGCGCGGACCGTCGCCGGGCACCATCAGCACCGCGTCGAACGCGCCGGCGAGCCCGACGGCGGAAGCCGGGTCGGTTTTCGAGGTCAGCGTGTTGCGGGCCAGCTGCAGGCTGCTGTCCAGCGAGCGGGTCTCCTCGCCGTTGACGATGCCGCTGACGGTGGTACGCGCACGCTCGATCTGCTCGATGGCGGCCTTGACCTTGACGTCCAGCACGCGATTGGTGAGCTGGCTGGTCAGCACGAAGCCCAGCGCCAGGATGACGGCCAGCGAGAGCCCGAGGGTCAGCGCCACGACGCGCAGCTGCAGCGATCGGCGCCAGACGACGCTCACGGCTCGGCTCAGCGCACCGATACCGCGCGTCATAGGGCCTGAGCGGCCCCAACGACTACGAGTGCGACGACGCGAACCCCGCATCACCGGGGTCGCTCAGGTGCATTGCGCCGCTCCTCAGCATCGCTACGCTCTGCATCGTCGCCAGCGCGGGTCACGGGGGTCCGGCCTTGTATCCCACTCCTCGAACGGTCAACACCACAGTCGGGTTCTCAGGGTCTTTCTCGACCTTGGCCCGCAGCCGCTGGACGTGCACGTTCACCAGGCGGGTGTCCGCCGGGTGCCGATAGCCCCACACCTGTTCGAGCAGCACATCCCGAGTAAACACCTGACGGGGTTTGCGCGCCAACGCGACGAGCAGGTCGAACTCCAGCGGCGTCAGCGAGATCTGCTCGCCGTTGCGGGTGACCTTGTGCGCGGGCACATCGATCTCGACGTCGGCGATGGACAGCATCTCGGCCGGCTCGTCGTCGTTGCGCCGCAGCCGCGCCCGCACCCGGGCGACCAGCTCCTTGGGCTTGAACGGCTTCATGATGTAGTCGTCGGCGCCCGACTCCAGGCCGAGCACCACATCCACGGTGTCGGTCTTGGCCGTCAGCATCACAATCGGAACGCCGGAGTCGGCGCGCAGCACCCGGCAGACATCGATGCCGTTCATACCGGGCAGCATCAAGTCCAGCAGCACCAAGTCGGGACGCAACTCACGCACTGCGGTAAGGGCCTGGGTGCCGTCGCCGACGACCGCCGTGTCGAAGCCCTCCCCACGCAGCACGATCGTCAGCATCTCGGCCAGCGAAGCGTCGTCATCAACGACCAAAATCCTTTGCCTCATGCCGTCCATGGTGTCACCAGATCGGGACAAAACCGGCGCGCCACACGGGCGTTTCTCGCCTGATAAGGCCGAATCGAGATCAAATTGTGCTATTCGGGTGTCCCGGACCCCGTCCTGGGGCCGTCAATGTGGCCGCCAGGGCGCCCGGATCGACGTCCGCGTCGACCACCAGCCACGGTCCGGCCCACCCCGCTTCGGCCAGACCGGTGTACACCGCGCCGGTGCGACGCTGCAGGTCGTCGTCGCGTTCGTAGCTGTCGCGGGCCCGGTTCGGGTCGCTTTCGGCGCGGCTGCGTGCGCGCTGACCGGCGAGTTCGGCGGGCACCGCGAGCAGCACCTGCCAGTCTGGCGCGGGCAGCCCCAGCCGTTGGTATTCCATGCGGTGCACCCAGGCCACTGCCTCCCCGGCGGCGTCCTCAT
Source organism: Mycobacterium sp. NGS68 (assembly GCF_059812195.1). Classification (NCBI taxonomy): domain Bacteria; kingdom Bacillati; phylum Actinomycetota; class Actinomycetes; order Mycobacteriales; family Mycobacteriaceae; genus Mycobacterium; species Mycobacterium sp. NGS68. The sequence continues at coordinate 105,399 of NZ_JCALCE010000017.1, forward strand.
GCAGACGCGCCGCGCTGTAGGCCGCGTTGGAGGCGACGTAGCGGTCCAGGATCAGCACGTCGTGGCCGCCGTGCAGCCGCTCGATCTGCTCGACGGCGCCTGCGCGGTCGAGCGCGAACAGCATCGCCATGGCATACACCGACGACGCCAGGTCGCCGTGCCCGCCGTGCAGCGCCTCCGCGGCGACGTCGGCGGTGACGGACTGGCCGTAACGCGGGAAGGCCAGCGTCGCGACCGACTTGCCGTCGGCCTGAAACGCCCTGCGCAGGCCGTCGGTCAGCGTCCGCTTGCCCGAGCCGTCAACGCCCTCGATCGCGATCAGCACGGCGCGAGCCTATACGGCACGGCCGCTACCCGACGTTGCCCGACGCTCCGGATGCCCCTGATGCACCGAACTGGCCGGGAGCGCCCGGCGCACCGTCGCCGGACCCGGTTCCCGCAGCGCCACCCGCACCGGGCAGACCGCCGACACCGCCGCTGCCTCCCGGCGCACCGGCGCCCGGTGAACCCGCGGCGCCCAGCAATCCGCCGGCACCGCCGGCGCCACCGTCACCGCCCGCACCGCCGCCACCGCCGCTGCCTCCGGTGCCGCCGGTGCCGCCGTTACCCGCCGCGCCGACGCCGAGTTGGCCGGTACCGGCATTACCGCCGGCACCGCCGGTGCCGCCCTGGGCCCCGCTGCCTCCGACTCCGCCCATACCGCCCGCACCGCCGGCGCCGCCGGCGCCCGCGAGCAGGCCGCCGTGTCCACCGGCCCCGCCGGTGCCGCCGGCGCCGCCCGAGCCGCCGCTTGAGCCCACGCCGCCCGTACCGCCGTTGCCACCCGCGCCACCAACCCCCTCGAGGGCGCTACCACCGTCACCGCCGCGACCGCCCGCGGCCCCGGTGCCGCCGACACCGCCGTTGCCACCGGCGCCGCCGGTGCCCGACATGGTGGAGTTACCGCCGGCACCACCCTCGCCACCCGGGCCGCCGGCCCCACCACCGCCGCCCGTACCGCCGAGGCCCCCGTTGCCGATGCCCCCGTCCGAGCTGCCCGCGCCGCCCGCGCCGCCGGCGCCGCCGGGGGCTCCCGGACCGCCGGTGCCACCGGTGCCGCCGGTGCCGCCGGTAAGGGTTTGGCCGCCCAGGGCCCTGCCGGTGTCGCCGCCCTGACCGCCCGTACCGCCGGTCTGCCCTGTGGCTACGCCGGGCGACCCCGGCCCGCCGGCGCCCCCGTTGCCACCGGCGGCGCCGGGTGTGCCGGTAGCTGCTTGCCCGTTCGGCGCGGCAAGGCCCGGGTTTACGGCATTGGCACCGGACGCGCCCAGTCCCCCATGCCCACCGGACCCGCCTGCCCCGACGAGGCCCGCGCTGCCCCCGGCACCACCGTTACCCCCGGTGCCGCCGTTGGCGCCCAGAGCCCCGTTCCCGCCGTCGCCGCCGTGGCCCCCGTTGCCGTAGAGCAGCCCCGCGTTGCCGCCGGCACCGCCCGCACCCCCGTTGCCGCCGTTGCCGCCGTTGACGCCGGGGACACCCGTGCCGCCCGAGCCCCCCGCGCCTCCGTTGCCGAAGATCCCGCCGTTGCCTCCCGCGCCGCCGGCCTGGCCTGCCGCACCGGCAGCGCCGTTGCCGCCATTGCCGATCAGGATGCCGCCGTCACCGCCATTGCCCCCCGGCGTCGTGGCGTTGGCACCGTTACCGATCAGCGCGCGGCCGAGCAGCGCCTCCGTGGGCGCGTTGACCACGCCCAACACCTCCTGCTGGACGGTCTGCAACGGAGACGCATTGCCCGCCTCGGCCGACGCGTAGGCGCCCGCACCGGCGGTCAAGGCCTGGACGAACTGGTCGTGAAATGCCGCCACCCGTTCGGCGACGGCCTGGTAGCTCAGGCCGCGCGCGGAAAACAGCTCCGCAATGGCCACCGACACCTCATCAGCGCCGGCAGGCAGCAATCCGACGGTCGAGGCGGCCGCCGCGCCGTTGGCGGCGGTGATCCCCGAGCCGATGCGGCTCAAGTCCGTCGCGACCGCCACCAATACGTCGGGTTCTGCGATTAGAAACGATGACATCGCACCTCCAAGTGGCTATGGAGTTACGGCGATCCGCTCGATCGTCGTCGAGTCATCTGTAGGCCAGTTTGCCTATTACAGGCTGCCGATGAGCTGTGAGTTCCCGCCAAATATTTGGCGCGCCGGCGCGCTCCCGCGAACTGTTTCGCGGTGTCGTCGCGGCGGCGCTACGCGCCCGCGGTCAGTAGCGGTAGTGGTCGGGCTTGTACGGGCCCTCGACGTCGACGCCGAGGTATTCGGCCTGATCCTTGGTCAGCTTGGTCAGCTGGCCGCCCAGCGCCTCGACGTGGATGCGGGCGACCTTCTCGTCCAGGTGCTTGGGCAGCCGGTAGACCTCGTTGTCGTATTCGTCGCTCTTGGTCCACAGCTCGATCTGCGCGATCACCTGGTTTGCGAAGCTGTTGCTCATCACGAACGACGGGTGTCCGGTGGCGTTGCCCAGGTTCAGCAGCCGGCCCTCGGAGAGCACGATGATCGACTTGCCGGAGTCGCCGAACGTCCACAAGTCGACCTGTGGCTTGATGTTGAGCCGCGTCGCGCCCGACCGCTCGAGCGCGGCCATGTCGATCTCGTTGTCGAAGTGGCCGATATTGCCCAGGATGGCGTGGTCCTTCATCGCCTTCATGTGCTCGAGCGAGATGATGTCCTTGTTGCCGGTCGCGGTCACGACGATGTCCGCATTGCCGATCGCGTCCTCGACGGTGACCACGTCGAAGCCCTCCATCAGCGCCTGCAGCGCGTTGATGGGGTCGATCTCGGTGACGGCGACGCGCGCGCCCTGGCCCTTGACGGCCTCCGCGCAGCCCTTGCCGACGTCGCCGTAGCCGCAGATCAGCACGCTCTTGCCGCCGATCAGCGCGTCGGTGCCGCGGTTGATGCCGTCGATCAGCGAGTGCCGGGTGCCGTACTTGTTGTCGAACTTGGACTTGGTGACCGAGTCGTTGACGTTGATCGCCGGGAACGCCAGGTCCCCGGCCGCGGCGAACTGGTAGAGCCGCAACACGCCAGTAGTGGTCTCCTCGGTGACGCCCTGGACCGACTCGGCGATCTTGGTCCACTTGGTCTTGTCGGACTCGAAGCGCTCGCGCAGGACGCTCAGGAAGACCTTCCACTCGGCGGGGTCGTCGTCCTCGGCGGGCGGCACTACGCCGGCCGTCTCGTACTGCATGCCGCGCAAGACCATCATGGTGGCGTCGCCGCCGTCGTCGAGGATCATGTTGGCGGGCTTGTCAGCGTCGGGCCAGGTCAGCATCTGCTCGGCGCACCACCAGTACTCCTGGAGCGTCTCGCCCTTCCAGGCGTAGACCGGCACGCCCTTGGGCTCCTCCGGAGTGCCGTGCGGGCCCACGACGACGGCGGCGGCCGCGTGGTCCTGGGTGGAGAAGATGTTGCAGCTCGCCCACCTCACCTCGGCGCCGAGGCTCGTCAGGGTTTCGATGAGGACCGCGGTCTGCACCGTCATGTGCAGCGAGCCCGAGATGCGCGCCCCCTTCAGCGGCTGCACCTCGGCGTACTCGCGGCGCAGCGACATCAGGCCGGGCATTTCGTATTCGGCGAGGTCGAGTTCCTTGCGGCCGAAATCCGCCAGCGACAAATCGGCGATCTTGAAATCGATGCCGTTTACAACGTCAGGCTTGAGCGAATTTTCGGTCGTCGTCATCGGGGTGTCTCATCCTTAGATAGCTTGAGTATGTTCTCGCGCCACTGTAGTCAACCCGGAGCGGCCGCCGTCGGCCCCACCCGATCAGGGCACGTTAATGACCCCGTGCCGCTCCGCGAAGGGCGTCATCAAGCGCGCCAGGTCGGCGGCGACGTCGTGGTCGGCCTCCGGTGGCATGGACACGTAGCTCAGGCACAGCCGCACGATCGTCCGGGCCAGCACGTTGGCGTCGTCGTCGCTGGTGGCCAGCCAGGTCTGGGTGAACGCCGTGGCCAGCCGGGCCGACGAGCGGGTGATGATCGGTCCGCTGTCGGTGGTGATCAGCTGCAGCAGGTCCGGTTTGGCGACCCCGGTCAGCAGTGAGATGACCAGCGGGTCGGCCGCCGACTCGGTGAAGAAGGCCCGAAAGCCCTCCAGGAACGACTCGTAGATGTTGCCGACGTTGGCGTCCAGGGCGCCCTTGACCGTGTCCACCAGGCGGTCGGCTAGGCGCAGGGCGTAACCCTGCGCCAGGCCCTGGCGGGAGCCGAACTCGTTGTAGATGGTCTGCCGGCTGATGCCCGCGGCGCGGGCCACGTCCGACAGCGTGACGGCGGACCAGTCGCGGGTCAGCAGCAGGTCCCGCATGGCATCCAGCACCGATTCGCGCAGCAGATTCCGCGATGCCTCGGCGTAGGGAATCCGCTTCACAGGAGCGACGATATCGGTTTTCGCGAGGCGTGTGGCGCCGATCATGATCGCGCCACCTCCACCATCACGAAGTCCGACTTAGCCGCGCCGCAGTCCGGGCAGCTCCAGTCGTCGGGGATGTCGTCCCACCGGGTGCCGGGCTCGATGCCGTCCTCCGGCCAGCCCAGCGCCTCGTCGTACTCGAAGCCGCACTGCACGCACTGGAAGAGTTTGTAGTCGGTCATTTTCTTGCTCCTTAACTCTGTTCAGACGGGTTGGAAGTCGGGCTTTTCGCGGACCGAGCAGTCCGGGCAGCACCAGTCGTCGGGAATCTGGTCCCAGGGTGTTCCGGCCGGGAAGCCTTCCCGCGCATCACCTTTGGCTTCGTCGTAGACGTAGTCGCACACGGGGCACCGGTAGGTGTTCGTCATGCGGCCGCTCCGTACCGGGCCAGCAACTTCTCGCGCAGGCGCGGCTGCAGGTTGACCCTGGTGATGTCGCCGTCGTAGTGCGCGAGCACCCGGTGGTCCATCACCTTGCGCCATAGCGGCGGGAAGTAGGTCAGCGAGATCATCGACGCGTAGCCGCTGGGCAGGTTGGGCGCGCCTTCCATGCTGCGCAGCGTCTGGTAGCGCCGCGTGGGGTTGGCGTGGTGGTCGCTGTGCCGCTGCAGGTGGTACAGGAACAGGTTGGTGACAATGTGGTCGGAGTTCCAGCTGTGCACGGGTGCGCAGCGCTCGTAGCGACCGGTGTCCTTCTTCTGCCGCAGCAGCCCGTAGTGCTCGAGGTAGTTGACGGCTTCCAGCAGGCTGAAGCCGAACACTGCCTGGATGACGATGAACGGGATGACCGCCGGACCGAACATCGCGATCAGCGCCCCGAACAGCACCACCGACATGGCCCACGCGTTCAGCACGTCGTTGGACAGGTAGGTCCTGGGGTCCCACGGGCTCTTGCCGAGTCGGCGGATCCGCTGTGCCTCAAGGTGGACCGACGAGCGGGCGCTGCCGATGACGCTGCGGGGCAGGAATTCCCAGAAGGTCTCGCCGAACCGGGACGACGCCGGGTCCTCCGGAGTGGAGACGCGCACGTGGTGACCGCGGTTGTGCTCGATGTAGAAGTGTCCGTACGCGGTCTGCGCCAGGGTGATCTTGGACAGCCAGCGCTCCAGCGAGTCCTTCTTGTGCCCCATCTCGTGCGCGGTGTTGATGCCGACGCCGCCGAGGACGCCGACGGAGAGCGCCACGCCGATCTTTCCGGCCCAGCTCAGGCCGCCTTCGAAACCCAGCCAATGCAGGTTCGACGCGGTGAACAGGTAGGCGCCCAGCACCACGCTCGCGTACTGGAACGGAATGTAGATGTAGGTGCAGTAGCGGTAGTACTTGTCGTTCTCGAGCCGCTCCATCACCTCTTCGGGCGGATTCTGCCCGTCGGGCCCGAAGAACAGGTCCAGCGCCGGCAGCAGGATGTAGAGCAGGATCGGCCCGATCCACAGCGGTACCTGCGCCGCCGTGTGCCAGCCGAATTGATTGAAACCCCAGGTAATCGGCAGCATCACGAACAACGCCGTCGGCGCGATGAGTCCCATGAGCCACAGGTAGCGCTTCCTGTCGCGCCACTCGGGTTCGTGTGCTGATTCCGGAGTTACTTCCGGGCTGATCTGGGTGGTCATATGCCAAACCTCCTTGTGTGCCACACCACGTTCACGGTTGACAATATCGGCTATTGCGTCTTGTGTCTAGACATTAGTGCTTGCTTTGTAAAGCAAGGTGGGTCTGCGGGGGCGCGGCGGGCCGCTGACTCTGCGCTGGCTGCTGTCGCTACTCGGACTTTCGCGCAGTACACGCAGACTCAAACGCCGGCGGGTGGCGGGGCCCCGCAGCGGGCCGTTGACTCTGCGCTGGCTGCTGTCGCTACTCGGACTTCTGCGCAGCACACGCAGACTCAAGCACCGGCCCGTGGCGGCCCCGGCCGCCGCCGCGCGCCATGCCGCTGACTCTGCGCTGGCTGCGGCCCCCACTCGCACTTCCGCGCAGTACACGCAGACTCAAACGCCGCGGGTGGCGGGGCCCCGCGCCAGCCGTTGACTCTGCGCTGACTGCTGTCGCTACTCGCACTTCCGCGCAGCACACGCAGACTCAAACGCCGGCGGGTGGCGGCGGCCCCGCGCCGGGCCGTTGACTCTGCGCTCACTGCGGCCCCCACTCGCACTTCCGCGCAGTACACACAGACTCAAACGCGGGGCGGTGGCGAGCCGCTGCCAAAGGCCGCGAAACTACGCGGGCGCGGGATCCGGGTCAGGCGCGGCCTCGATCTCCCCGGCCTGCCGCTTGCCCTGCACCGAATTGCGCATCCCGTAGCCGACGTAGATCAACGTCCCGACGACCAGCCAGACCGCGAATCGCACCCAGGTCAACGCGGTGAGGTTCACCATCAGCCAGACACACGCCAGGATGGACGCGATAGGAAGGGCCGGGACCCAAGGCGCCCGGAAGCCGCGCGGCAGGTCGGGCCGGGTGCGGCGCAGCATAATGACGCCGGCGGAGACGAGCACGAACGCGAACAGCGTCCCGACGTTGACCATCTCTTCGAGCTTGTTGATCGGGAACACCGACGCCGTCAGCGCGATCACCACCGCGACCAGCACGGTGATCCGCACCGGGGTCCCACGCGAACCCGTCTTCGCGAGTCCCCGCGGCAGCAGACCGTCGCGGGCCATCGCGAACAACACGCGGCACTGCCCGAGCATCAGCACCATCACCACCGTGGTCAGCCCGGCCAGGGCTCCGATGGAGATGATCTTGCTCGCCCAGGTCACCCCGTTTTCCGTGAATGCAGTGGCCAAGTTTGCGTGACGATCGCCGGAGCCGGTCTTGAGCTTGGTGTAGGAGACCATGCCGGACAGCACGACGGACACCGCGACGTAGAGCACGGTCACGATCGCCAGCGACGCCAGGATCCCCTTGGGGACGTCGCGTTGCGGGTTCTTGGTCTCCTCGGCCATCGTGGCGACGATGTCGAAACCGATGAACGCGAAGAACACGATCGACGCCCCGGCCAGCACGCCGTACCAGCCGTAGTGGCTGCTGTGGGCGCCGGTCAGCAGCGACAGCACCGACTGGTCGATGCCCTTGGCCTCTCCCCCCGACTCCGGCTTGGGAATGAACGGCGAATAGTTCGAGGCCTTGATGTAGAACGCGCCGACGACGATGACCAGTAGCACCACCGTCACCTTGATGCCGGTGACCACCGCCGAAAATCTCGACGACAATTTGGTGCCCAGCGCGATCAGGGTCGCCACCACGCCGACGATCAGCAGCGCGCCCCAGTCCAGATGCACCGAGCCGACTTTGACCGTGCCACCGCCGAATCCGAACACCTCACCCAGGTAGTTCGACCAGCTCTTGGACACGACGGCAGCGCCGATCGCCAACTCCAGCAACAGGTTCCAGCCGATGATCCAGGCGAGGAACTCGCCGAAGGTGGCGTAGGAGAAGGTGTACGCGCTGCCCGCCACCGGCAGCGTCGAGGCGAACTCGGCGTAGCACAGCGCGGCCAGCGCGCAGGTGATCGCCGCGATCAGAAACGATATCCAGATGGCCGGGCCGGCGATGTCGCCCGTGGTGGATGCGGTGACGGTGAAGATCCCCGCGCCGATCACCACCGCGACCCCGAACACCACCAGGTCCAGCCAGGTGAGGTCCTTGCGCAGCCGCTTCCCGGGCTCGTCGGTGTCGGCGATCGACTGTTCGACTGACTTTGTCCGCCATCGACCGGCCATCTGCCCGCCCTTTCCTCGCACTGGTTGTGACCGCACAGTACTGGGTAACCTCGCGATGATGCGCGACCAAAGTAAACACGCGGTGGTGATCGGGGGCAGCATCGCCGGCTTGTGCGCGGCGCGGGTGCTTTCCGACTTCTACGAACGCGTCACGGTGTACGACCGCGACGACCTGCCGGACGCGCCGGCCAGCCGCGCCGCGGTTCCCCAGGACCGCCATCTGCACATGCTCATGGCCCGCGGCGCTTACGAGTTCGAGAGCCTGTTTCCGGGTCTGCTCGCGGACATGGTCGACGCCGGTGTGCCCATGCTGGAGAACCGGCCGGACTGCATCTACCTGGGCGCCGCCGGCCACGTCCTGGGAACGGGCCAGACGCTGCGCCGCGAGTTCACCGCCTACGTGCCCAGCCGGCCGCATTTGGAATGGCAGCTGCGACGACGGGTCCTCGACCTCGACAACGTGACGGTCCTCAAGCGCCACGTCCTGGAGCCGAGGTTCGACAGGGCCCAGCAACGGGTCACCGGCGTGCTGCTGGACCCGGACAGCGAAGGCAACTCGGAGTTCGTGCCCGCCGATCTCGTCGTCGACGCCGCGGGCCGCGGCACCCGGCTGCCGGTGTGGTTGACGCAGTGGGGATACCAGCGCCCGGTCGAGCAGACCTTGGACATCGGCATCCATTACGCCACCCACCAGTTCCGTCTCCCCGAGGGGCTGATCAAGGAGAAGGTGGTGGTCGCCGGCGCCTCGCACGACGAGTCGCTGGGGCTGGGCATGCTCTATTACGAGGACGGCACCTGGGTGCTGACGACATTCGGGGTGGCCAACGCCAAACCGCCCAGGACGTTTCCCGAGATGCTGGCGCTGGCTGATCAGCTACTGCCGGCCTACTTCAACGACGCGCTGGCCGAGGCCGAGCCCTTCGGCGAACCGGCGTTTCACGCCTTCCCGGTCAGCAGGTGGCGCCGCTACGACAAGCTGGACCGCTTCCCGGCCGGGATCGTCCCGTTCGGAGACGCGGTGGCCAGCTTCAACCCCACCTTTGGCCAGGGCATGACGATGACGTCGCTGCAGGGCGGCCATCTGCGCCGGGCACTTCAGGCCCCGAACGGCGACCTGGCCGCCGAACTCAGCCGGGCCACCGCCAAGACCACCTTTCCGGTGTGGACGATGAACGCGATCGGCGACGTCAGCTTCCACCACGCCGAAACCGAGACCGTGCCCTGGTACTGGCGGCCGTCGGGTGCGCTGTTCGACCAGTTCCTGGGCGCCGCCGAAACCGATTCCGTTCTCGCCGAATGGTTTCTGCGCCGGTTCTCGCTGCTGGACAGCCTGTACATGGTGCCGCCGCCGCGGATCATCGGCCGCGCGATGCGGCACAACCTGCGGTTATGGCTGAAGGAGCGCCGCGAGCGGCGGCTCGTCACAGCCCGACGGTAGCCCTGAACAGCTTGGTGGGTTCGCGCGCGAGCATCCGGATGGGGCCGTCGTCGGCCGCCACCCACGCGGCCATGCCGCGGCCCAGCGTGAGCGACCCGGACTTGCCGTACACCGTCGCGCAGCCCTCCACGCACAGCAGGATCTGCGGCCCCTCATGGCGCGAGGACGCGTCGACCTCGTGGCCCACCTGCTCGTCGCCGAGCACCACCACCGCGACCGCGAACTCGTCGGCCGGGGTGTCGTAGACCAGCGACAGCCCGTCGCGGTGGACCGGCGGGCGCAGCGCCGACTCGGGGGTCGGGGCGAAGTCCAGCACCCGCAACAGCTCGGGCACGTCGACGTGTTTGGGGGTCAGGCCGCCGCGTAACACGTTGTCGGAGTTGGCCATTACCTCCAGCGCGAAGCCGTGCAGATAGGTGTGCAGGTTGCCGGCCGGCAGGAAGATCGCCTCGCCGGGCGCCAGGCTGATCCGGTTCAGCAGCAACGCGGCCAGCACACCGGCGTCGCCGGGGTAGCGTTCGCCGAGTTCGAGCACGGTCTTGACTTCGGGCTCGAATTCCGTTGCGCCGGAACTGACGTAGTTGATGGCCCCGTCAAGCACGGCCGGCACCAGCACGTCGATGTCGGGCTGCGGCGCGGTGATCCAGGTGGTGAACAGCGCGCGCAGGCCGTCAGCATCGGACTGGTCGTTCAGCAAATCGATGAAGGGGTCCAGATCGGAGACGGCCAGTGCCCGCAGCAGGTCGGTGGTCCGGGACGCCTGCCGGAATCCGGCCAGCGCCTCGAACGGCTGCAGCGCCACCAACAACTCGGGCTTGTGACTGGTGTCCCGGTAGTTGCGGGTGGGCGCGGTTACCGGAATGCCAAGCCGCTCCTCACGCAGGTAGCCCTCGACCGCCTGCTCGGCGCTGGGATGGGCCTGCAGCGACAGCGGCTCGTCGGCCGCGAGCACCTTGACCAGGAACGGCAGCACGTCGCCGAACCGCGCCCGGGACGCGGCGCCGAGTTGCCCCTCCGGGTCGGCCAGCAGCGCCTGCAGCAACGACGTTTCGCCGTCCGCGGTTTCCAGCCACGCCGGGTCGCCCGGGTGCGCGCCGAACCAGAGTTCGGCCTCGGGGTGCGCGGCGGGAACCGGGCGTCCGGTGAATTCCGCTATGTCCGTGCGTGATCCCCACGCGTATGTCCGTAACGCGCCGCGTAGTACGTCCACGTTGTGTCTATCCCCGCACCAATCGCATATAAACCGCGGCCATCTCCAGCCGAACGGCCAATATAGCCAGTTGCTGCTCGGCCCGGATCGGCTTGGGCAGCGTCCCGCCCACCTCCTGGAAGTCCGCGACGTCCGGCACGTCCTGGGCCGCGATCACGTCGACGCCGTCGAGGCCCGCGACCCGGGCCGCCACCGTCATCCGCTCGTCGTCCAGCGTGAGCGCCAGCACGCGCAGCCGTTCGGGCAGCGGACCGTCGATCTCCTCGTCGTGGAACAGCGCCTCGGTCGGATCCCTGAATCCGTCGGAGGCGGCGGAACTCAGCGCCACCACCGCGTCGGCGAGCCCGGTGGGGGCGGCCACCTGGTCCGCGATCCGCAGCAGCATCGAACTGCCGTGCCGGGCCAGCGCCAGCGTCGCGGCGGAGTCGCCGGCCAGCGCCACCCGGCGGCCGGTCATGCGCGCGGCGAGGGTCTTGGCCGGGTTGGTGAACAACTCGCGGGCCGCGCTGTTGTGCAGCGCCTCGGCGTCGAGTTCGTCGGCCAGCGCGGCCAGATCCACGCTGAGCCTGGGGTCCACGGTCTGCAGCGTGGCCAGGCCGACGGCCAGGTAACGGCACAGCCCGAACTCGCTCGGAACCCACAGGCGCGGCGACAGTTCCGCGACCCGTCCGGCGGTGCTGTCGCGCAGCGGGCCCTCGTACGGCGTCGCCACCACCACCCGCGCGCCCCGGCGCACGCCCGTCGCGGCGGCACCGACCAGCGCGGAGTCGCCCGGGTCGTCGCCGGCGACGACCAGCACGTCCAGCGGCCCGATCCACGGCGGCGCCTCGCTTGCGACGACGATCGGCTCGGCGGCGGTCCCGCTCATGATGGCGGCCAGCAGGGCCCCGGCCGTCTCCGCGGTGCCGCGGCCGGCCACCCAGATCACGCTGCGCGGCCGGTCGCCCGGGCTGCGCAGCGATTCCAGCGCGCCCTCCTCGACGGCGGCGGCGACGGCACGCACCTGCGCCCCGGCAGACGACGCGGCCCGCAACAGGCCCTGCCGGTCGGCGGCGAGCAGGCCGTCGGCGTCCTCGAAGTCGATGACGCTGGCGGTGTTCACGATCCGGCCCCGTCCGCCTGGGCGGCGATCTGTGCGCTGACGTGCGCGACGACCGCGTCGACGTCCTCGGTGCTGCGGCCCTCGACGTTGAGCCGCAGCAGCGGCTCGGTGTTCGAGCTGCGCAGGTTGAACCAGCTGCCCTCGCCCAGGTCCACCGTCACCCCGTCGAGGTGGTCGATCGACTGGATCCGGGTGCCGAAGGACTTCAACACCGCGTCCACACACTGCGCCGCGTCGGCCACGGTGAAGTTGATCTCGCCGGAGGACTCGTAGCGCTGGTAGTCGGCGGTCAGCTCCGACAGGGGCCGCGGCGGACCCTGCTGCTCGCCGAGCGCCGCCAGCACATACAGCGCGGCCAGCATTCCCGAGTCGGCGCCCCAGAAGTCGCGGAAGTAGTAGTGCGCCGAGTGCTCACCGCCGAAGATCGCGCCGGTGTCGGCCATGAGCGCCTTGATATAGGAGTGCCCGACGCGCGAGCGCACCGGCGTGCCGCCACGCTCGGTGACCATCTCAGGCACCGCGCGGGACGTGATCACGTTGTGGATGACGGTCGCACCGATCTCGCGCTGCAGCTCGCGGGCGGCGACCAGGCTGGTCACTGTCGACGGTGACACCGGCTCGCCGCGTTCGTCGACCACGAAGCACCGGTCCGCGTCGCCGTCGAAGGCCAGGCCTATGTCGGCCCCGGTCTCGCGCACGAATTTCTGCAGGTCCACCAGGTTCGCCGGGTCGAGCGGGTTGGCCTCGTGGTTGGGGAAGGAGCCGTCGAGCTCGAAGTACAGCGGTAACAGGGTGATCGAGTCGATCGCGCCGAGCACGGCCGGCGTGGTGTGGCCGGCCATGCCGTTGCCCGCGTCGACGGCGACCCGCAGGGGGCGCAGGCCGGCGGTGTTCACCAGCGACCGCAGAAACTCGCCGTATTCGGCCAGCACGTCGCGGTCGGAGACCGAACCGCGCTGCCCGTGGTGGGCGGGGACGCCGGCGATCACGTCATCGCGGATGACGGTCAGGCCGGTGTCCGCGCCGACCGGCTTGGCACCGGCGCGGCACAGCTTGATGCCGTTGTAGGCCGCCGGGTTGTGGCTGGCGGTGAACATTGCGCCGGGGCACTGCAGCAAGCCCGACGCGAAGTACAGCTGGTCGGTGGACGCCAATCCGATGCGCACCACATCGAGGCCCTGGTCGGTGACCCCGGCCGCGAAGGCAGCGGCCAGCGACGGCGAGCTGTCCCGCATGTCGTGGCCGATCACCACCTTGTGCGCGTCCTCGGCCCGCATCAACCGGGCAAACGCGGCGCCGAGTTCGGTGGCCAGCGACTCGTCGATCTCCTCGCCGACCAGCCCGCGCACGTCGTAGGCCTTGATGACACGGTGGACAGCCGCGGCGGTCCGAGACATGCGATGGCTCCTGAAGACTTGGGACTCTTGGCCGCCAGCCTATCGGCCCGCACCGACTCCGGGGCCCAATGGATCCCGTCCGCGTCAGTCCCGCGCTAGTCGGTGGGGTCGGGCAACACCCGCAGATGGCCCCGCCGGCGTCCGGATCGGTGCTCGGGCGGCGCCAGCAGGCCACCGCTGGGCGCGGTCGCGTGGGCACCCGCGGGGTGCGAGAAGCCGTTCATCGGGGCGGCGGCAACGCCGAAGCCGGACACGCCCACCTCGGTGGGCGTGCCACCCTCGCGCACCGCATCGGCCAACGCCACCAGCTCGTCGTCCTCGTCGGGATGGCTGGGCTCAGACAAGAAGGGTCCGGCGTGGCGCACGAGTTCCCATCCGCGGGGTGCGGTGATGCGGCCGGCATGGTTGACACACAGATCCCACGAATGCGGTTCCCGCACGGTTGCCAGCGGACCAACCACCGCCGTGGAGTCCGAGTAGACGAACGTCAAGGTCGCCACGGCGTAATGCGGACACCCGGGCCTGCAGCAGCGACGGGGAACGTTCACGATCGAAAGGCTATCGTGCGGCAACGCCGCCGAAGCGCCGGACACGCGCAACCGCTCGGTGCAGGATGTCTAACCGTTACCATCGGCGCGTGGGCGATTCGCACAGCTACCCGCGGGCCGGTCGGCCTGAGGGGCCGACGGGCAACCAGCGGGGTGCCCACCGACCGTCGCGCCGGGGCCGCGAAATGCGTGGACCGCTGCTGCCGCCGTCGGTGCCGGGCTGGCGCAGCCGGGCCGAGCGGTTCGACATGGCGGTGCTGGAGGCCTACGAACCCATCGAGCAGCGCTGGCGTGATCGGGTGGCCGAGCTGGACGTCGCCGTCGACGAGATCCCCCGCATCGCGGCCAAGGACCCCGAGAGCGTGCAGTGGCCGCCGGAGGTGATAGCCGACGGGCCGATCGCCCTCGCCCGGCTGATCCCGGCCGGGGTCGACATCCGCGGAAACTCCACGCGGGCGCGAATCGTCTTATTTCGCAAGCCAATCGAGCGACGGGCGAAGGACACCATCGAACTCGGCGAATTGCTGCATGAAATCCTGGTGGCTCAGGTCGCCATCTATCTGGACGTTGAGCCCACGGTCATCGACCCGACGATCGATGACGGCTGATGGTGCGCGCGCTCAGCCGATGCCGCGCTTGAGGCGCCGGCGCTCACGCTCGGACAGGCCGCCCCAGATGCCGAAGCGCTCGTCGTGGGCCAGGGCGTACTCGAGGCACTCGTGCCGCACCTCGCAGCCGAGGCAGATCTTCTTTGCCTCGCGGGTGGAGCCGCCCTTTTCCGGAAAGAAGGCTTCCGGATCCGTCTGCGCGCACAAAGCCCGGTCCTGCCATTGATCCGGCGTGAGTTCGGGCTCCGGTTCCGGCTCGAATGAGGCGGGCACTTCGGGGACCACACTCAAATGCGGCCGAGCAATTGGCACCGGTGACGAGCCGATAGTTGTCTGCGGTGTGCTTGCCAGTACACCCCGAAGGTGCTCGTAGGACATGCTTCGTCCGCCTCCTCAGATCGATTGGGAGAGTGTGTGTTTCCCGCTGTTGTGATATACAGACAATTCGAACAAGTGATCGAATCTCGGTCTGCGACACCGGAACCGGCCGGCCAACCGGGAAATGACACTGATGTGATTAGACACGGGTTGGTGTGTCCGGTCAAGCATTTTGCGGCATTTCCATATCATCTCGTGATCAAATTTCGGCGTTTCTGTCACCGACGGTCTTCGGCGTGTCTAGTGCGACTGCTCACAATTGCCTTCCCCCGCAGTCACAATGGCAACTCCAGCCACTTCAATTAACAGTAATATCAGCCCGCAACCGAGTTCGCATCACTACCGGAGGATTGCCCTTGACCGGCGCTCGACGGCAGCGCGCCGTCCGGCCGTCGTTGCCCGGGCAGTACTGTCAAGCGCTGTGAAGGTCACCGTACTCGTCGGTGGGGTCGGCGGCGCCCGTTTTCTTCTCGGTGTGCAACAACTGCTCGGCCTGGGCCAGTACGCCGGGACGACGCAGCCGGGCCACG
This sequence comes from Mycobacterium sp. NGS68, assembly GCF_059812195.1. Taxonomy (NCBI): domain Bacteria; kingdom Bacillati; phylum Actinomycetota; class Actinomycetes; order Mycobacteriales; family Mycobacteriaceae; genus Mycobacterium; species Mycobacterium sp. NGS68. The sequence continues at coordinate 120,771 of NZ_JCALCE010000017.1, forward strand.
AGCTGACCGCCGTCGTCAACATCGGCGACGACGCGTGGATCCACGGACTGCGGATCTGCCCGGACCTGGATACCTGCATGTACACCCTCGGCGGTGGGGTCGACCCGCAGCGCGGCTGGGGTCACCGTGACGAAACTTGGCATGCTAGGCAGGAACTCGCGCGCTACGGCGTGCAGCCCGACTGGTTCGAACTGGGCGACCGCGATCTGGCAACCCACCTGGTGCGCACCCAGATGTTGGCGGCCGGCTACCCACTCTCGCAAGTCACCACCGCCCTGTGCGACCGCTGGCAGCCCGGCGCGCGGTTGCTGCCCGCCACCGACGACCGATGTGAAACGCATGTGGTGATCACCGACCCATCCGACGGCAATCGGCGCGCGATCCACTTCCAGGAATGGTGGGTGCGCCACCGCGCCCAGGTCCCGACCCACAGCTTCGCGTTCGTCGGCGCCGAAAAGGCCAGCGCCTCAACCGAAGCGGTGGCCGCGATCGCCGACGCCGACGTCGTGCTGCTGGCGCCGTCGAACCCGGTGGTCAGCGTCGGCGCCATTCTGGCCGTTCCCGGCATTCGCGGTGCGCTGCGCGCGACGCCGGCCCCGATCGTCGGCTACTCCCCGATCATCGGCGGAAAACCGTTGCGCGGCATGGCCGATGCCTGCCTGAGCGTGATCGGGGTGGAGTCCACGGCGGAGGCGGTCGGTCGGCATTACGGCGCCCGCGGCGCCACCGGGATACTGGACTGCTGGCTGGTGCACGAGGGCGACTCGGCGGACCTGGAGGGGGTCGCGGTGCGGGCGATACCGCTGTTGATGAGCGATCCGAAGGCCACGGCGCAGATGGTGCGCGCGGGTCTGGAACTGGCGGGCGTGGGCGTTGACTGAGCCGCGCCGACGACGATGCAGAGCGCAGCGATGAGGAGGAGCGGCGCAATTGACCGCGCCGACGACGATGCAGAGCGCAGCGATGAGGAGGAGCGGCGCAATTGACCGCGCCGACGACGATGCAGAGCGCAGCGATGAGGAGGAGCGGCGCAGTTGACTGAGCACGGAACCGGCTCGACGATCGAGATCCTGCCTGTCACCGGGCTTCCCGAATTCCGGCCGGACGACGACCTGGGGGCCGCACTGGCCGCGGCCGCGCCGTGGCTGCGCGACGGCGACGTCGTCGTCGTCACCAGCAAGGTGGTGTCCAAATGCGAGGGCCGCCTGGTGCCGGCGCCGGAAGACCCCGAGGATCGGGACACGCTGCGCCGCAAGCTAGTCGACGACGAGGCGGTGCGCGTGCTGGCGCGCAAAGGCCGAACGTTGATCACCGAGAACCGGATCGGGCTCATCCAGGCCGCCGCCGGGGTGGACGGATCCAACGTGAGCCACGACGAAATCGCCCTGCTGCCGCTGAATCCGGACGCCAGCGCCGCGGGGCTGCGCGCGCAACTGCAGGAGCGGCTCGGCGTCGCCGTCGGCGTGGTCATCACCGACACGATGGGGCGCGCGTGGCGCAACGGGCAGACCGACGCCGCCATCGGCGCGGCTGGACTGTCTGTGCTGCATAACTATTCGGGCGCCGTCGACCGGCACGGCAACGAGTTGGTGGTCACCGAGATCGCCGTCGCCGACGAAGTGGCCGCGGCGGCGGACCTGGTCAAGGGCAAGCTGACCGGGCTGCCGGTCGCGGTGGTGCGCGGGCTGCCCGGGCATGTGGTAACCGACGACGGCACGACGGCCCGACAGCTGCTGCGGCCCGGCCCCGAGGACCTGTTCTGGCTCGGCACCGCCGAAGCCCTGGAGCAGGGCCGCCGCGAGGCGCAGCTGTTGCGGCGCTCGGTGCGCCGGTTCAGCGACGAGCCGGTGCCGCCGGAGTTGGTGGAAGCCGCTGTCGCCGAGGCGCTTACGGCCCCGGCCCCGCACCACACCCGGCCGGTACGGTTCGTGTGGCTGCGGGACCCGGGCGCCCGGACGCGGCTGCTGGACCGCATGAAGGACCGGTGGCGTGCCGATCTCACCGGCGACGGTAGGCCCGCCGACTCGGTCGAGCGGCGGGTGGCGCGCGGTCAGATCCTCTACGACGCACCCGAAGTCGTCATCCCGTTCCTGGTTCCCGACGGCGCCCACAGCTATCCCGACGCCGCCCGCACCGCCGCCGAGCACACCATGTTCACCGTCGCGGTCGGGGCGGCGGTGCAGGGCCTGCTGGTCGCGCTGGCGGTACGCGGGGTGGGCAGTTGCTGGATTGGCTCGACGATCTTCGCCGCCGACCTGGTACGCGCCGAGCTCGAGCTGCCCGGCGACTGGGAGCCGTTGGGCGCCATCGCCATTGGTTATGCGACTGAGGACCCGTCCGGGCCGCGCGACCCAGTGCCCCCGGATGCCCTAGCGGATCTGCTGATCCAGAAGTGAACGTCTTCGCGGGCAAGGCCGCGGCGTCGGCCGACAAGATCCGCGGCGGCTACTACACCCCGGCGCCCGTCGCCCGGTTCTTGGCCCGCTGGGTGCGCGAGGCAGGCCCGCGGATCCTGGAACCGTCATGCGGCGACGGCGCGATCCTGCGGGAGCTGGCCACGCTTAGCGGCGAGGTGCGCGGCGTGGAGCTGGCCGCGGACGAGGCCGCCAAGGCACGCGAGTTCGCGCCCGTCGACGTCGGCAACCTGTTCACCTGGGTTGCCGGCGCCAGCGTCGGCAACGGGGACGGCTGGGACGGGATAGCGGGCAACCCGCCCTACATCCGGTTCGGCAACTGGCCCGCGGACCAGCGCGAGCCGGCGCTGGAGCTGATGCGCCGCGAGGGCCTCAAACCCACCCGGCTGACCAACGCGTGGGTGCCGTTCGTCGTCGCGAGCGCGACGCTGGTGCGCGACGGCGGGCGGGTCGGGCTGGTGCTGCCGGCCGAGCTGCTGCAGGTCACCTACGCCGCGCAGCTACGCGAGTTCCTGCTCACCCGCTTCGCGGAGATCACCCTGCTGACCTTCCGGCGGTTGGTGTTCGACGGCGTCCTGCAGGAAGTGGTGCTGTTCTGCGGCGTCGCCGGTGCGGGACCGGCGCGGGTACGCACGGTCAGCCTGGGCGATGCCGACGCGCTCGCGGACGCGGGTCTGGACCTGGACTTGGACGCGGAGTCGGCGCCGGCGCTGCTGCACGAGCAGGAGAAGTGGACGAAGTACTTCCTGCCGCCCGCCCAGATCGAGACGCTGCGGGCGCTGAAGGCCTGCGGGGCGCTGGGGCGGCTGGGCGAGCTGGCCGACGTCGACGTGGGCATCGTGACGGGCCGCAACAGCTTTTTCACCTTCACCGACGCGCAGGCCCGGGCGCTCGGGCTGAGTCGGCACTGCGTCCCGCTGGTCTCACGCAGCGCCCAGCTGTGCGGGCTGGTCTACGATTCCGACTGCCGCGCAAGCGATATCGCCGCGCAGCACCGGACCTGGCTGCTGAACGCTCCGCCCGAACCGACCTCGGCGGCGCTGCTTGGGCACATCGCGGCGGGTGAGGCCGCCGGCGTGCACCGCGGTTACAAGTGCTCGATCCGCACGCCCTGGTGGGGCACGCCGTCGCTGTGGGTTCCCGACCTGTTCCTGCTGCGCCAGATCCATCTGGCGCCGCGGCTGACCGTCAACGCCGCCGCGGCCACCAGCACCGACACCGTGCACCGGGTGCGGCTGGTCGCGGGCGTGGATCCGAGGTCGCTGGCCGCGGTCTTCCACAACAGCGCGACGTTCGCCTTCGCCGAGATCATGGGCCGCAGTTACGGAGGAGGAATCTTGGAACTGGAGCCCGCGGAAGCCGAGCAGCTGCCCATTCCCCCGCCGACCTGTGCCGGCGCCGAACTGGCCGCCGACGTCGACCTGCTGCTGAAGGCCGGTGAGACGGAGAAGGCGCTCGACCTGGTGGACCGTCGGGTCCTGATCGACGGGCTCGGGCTGTCCCGCGACGTCGTGGCGCAGTGCCGGGCGGCGTGGATCACGCTGCGGGACCGCCGGACCAGGCGGGCCGCGCGGTGAGCGTGCGGGATTCGACGATCGCGCTGCTGACCGACTGGCAGGCACCCGACCCGACCCAGGACTCGTTGCGGCACGCCGTGCTGGCCTTCGTGCTCGCGCGCCCGGACTCCTGCCTGCGCGAGTGCGAGCCCGGCCACGTCACCGCCTCGGCGCTGGTACTCGACGACACCGGCGCCCGGGCGCTGCTCACGCTGCACCCGCGGCTGGGGCGCTGGGTGCAGCTCGGCGGGCACTGCGAGGAGGACGACGACGACATCGTCGCCGCCGCGCTGCGCGAGGCCACCGAGGAATCCGGTATCGCCGGCCTGCGCATCGCGCCCGAGCTGGCCGCCGTTCATGTGCACCCCGTCACCTGCTCGCTGGGCGTGCCGACCCGTCACCTCGATCTGCAGTTCGTGGCCCACGCGCCGGCGGGCGCACAGATCACGCTCAGCGACGAGTCCGACGACCTGCAGTGGTGGCCGGCCGACGCTTTGCCCGCCGGGACCGATCAGGCGCTGGCTCATCTGGTCGCCCGCGCTTTGCGGCGGCGGTAAAGCGGGCGGCGGGGTTTACACGTCGGACGAGTACCGGATGCCGCCGTCGGGAATGGTGACGCCGGGCCACACCCGGGCGCCGCGCAGCAGCTCGCAACGTGCACCGATGTCGGCGCCGTCGCCGATCACGCCGTCGCGGATCAGCGCCCTGGGGCCGATGCGGACCCCGAAGCCGATGATCGAGCGCTCGATGACGCTGCCGGCCTCGATCTTGACCCCGTCGAACACCACCGCGCCGTCCAGCCGGACGCCGGCGCCGATCTCCGCGCCGCGCCCGACCACCGTCCCGCCGATCAGCACCGCGCCGGGCGCCACCGCGGCGCCGTCGTGCACCAGTCGCTCGCCGCGCTGGCCGCTCAGGGCCGGCGACGGCGCGATCCCGCGCACCAGGTCCGCCGATCCGCGGACGAAGTCCTCCGGCGTGCCCATGTCCCGCCAGTAGCTGGCGTCGACGTAGCCGCAGATCTTGATGTGCACGTCGGACAGCAGCGCCGGGAACACCTCGCGCTCCACCGACACCTCGCGCCCGCGGGGGATCCGGTCGATCACGTGCCGCTTGAACACGTAGCAACCGGCGTTGATCTGGTCGGTCGGCGGGTCCTGCGTCTTCTCCAGGAAGGCGGTGACCCGGCCCTCCTGGGTGGGAACGCAACCGAAGGCGCGCGGGTCGCCCACCCGCACCAGGTGCAGGGTGACGTCGGCCTCGTTGTCCTCGTGGAATTCCAGCAGCTGACCCAGGTCGGCGCCGGACAGCACGTCGCCGTTGAACACCATCACGGTGTCGTGGCGCAGCTTGCCGGCGACGTTGGCAATGCCGCCGCCGGTCCCCAGCGGCTGCTCCTCGGTCACGTAGTCGATCTGCAGTCCCAGCTTGGACCCGTCGCCGAACTCGGCCTCGAACACCGCGGCCTTGTACGACGTGCTCAGGATCACGTGCTCGATGCCCGCCGCCGCGATCCGCGACAGCAGATGGGTCAGGAACGGCAGCCCGGCGGTGGGCAGCATCGGCTTGGGCGCCGACAGCGTCAGCGGCCGCAGCCGCGTGCCCTTGCCGCCGACGAGCACCACCGCGGAGACCTGCTTGTCAGTCACCTCAGCGCCGCCCTTCCGCCAGTTCTTCTTTCCGGGACCTGCGCAGGGAACTGCGCACCATGAGACGGGACCGCACCGCCAGCGATCCCCGCAGCGTCCACCGCAGCGGCGCCCGCCACCAGCCCGGGTGCCGGTCGGCCAGGAACAGGTAGGTGCTCCGGTGGTGGGCCGTGAGGTGGCTGGCCGGGTCGCGCCCGGTGGAGTGGCCCTTATGGTGCAGCACCTCGGCCGACGGAACGTACACGCTCAGCCAGCCGGCCTGGCCGAGCCGGTCGCCGAGGTCGACGTCCTCCATGTACATGAAGTAGCGCTCGTCGAAACCGCCGATCTCGCTGAACGCGGACTGGCGCACCAGCAGGCACGATCCCGACAACCAGCCGACGACGCGCTCGCTGGGCTCCAGCCGCTCCTGCCGGTACGCCGCCGTCCACGGGTTGCGCGGCCAGACCGGCCCGAGCACCGCGTGCATGCCGCCGCGGATCAGGCTGGGCAGGTGGCGCGCCGACGGGTATACCGACCCGTCGGGGTCGCGGATCAGCGGCCCCAGCGCGCCGGCGCGGGGCCAGCGGGCGGCGGCTTCCAGCAGCGCGTCGATGCTGCCCGGACCCCATTGCACGTCCGGGTTCGCGACGATCACCCACTCCTGGTCGCCCCCGAGCTGCGCGACCGCCCGATTGGCCGCGGTGCCGTACCCGAAGTTGCCCCCGGTCTCGAATAGCCGCACGTTGTCGTAGCGCTCGACCGCGGCCTGCGGGGTCCCGTCGGTCGAGCCGTTGTCGGCCATCACGACGCACACCGGCCGCTCGGTGGCCAGCGACAACGAAGCCAGGAACCGCTCCAGATGGGGTCCCGGCGAGTAGGTCACCGTCACGACCGGCAGCACGTCAGTCACGCGTAGAGGGTAACGGTCGGGCTGCCAGTGCAGCGACAAGCGCACTGCGCCAGGGCCTTAACGGTGTGAGGCCCGCGGCGGCGGACTCGCGGCCGGACAGCGCGGAGTACCGCGGCCGGGGCGCCGGCCTCGGGTTTTGCGCGGTGGAAACCGGACGCACCCGCTGCGGGTCGGCGCCGCACGCCTCGAACACCGCGCGGGCCTGCTCGAATCGGGATGCCGCGCCCTCGTTGGCCGCATGCAGGACGGGTCCGTGCGCGCGGCCGTCGACCACCTCCAGCACGGCGTCCGCCAGGTCTTCGACGTATGTCGGCGATCCGGCCTGGTCATCGACCACGTCCACCGGGCGGTCCCCGTCGGCCAGCCGGCGCATGACGGCGACGAAGTCGCGACCGCTCCCGCCGGTGTAGACCCACGCGGTGCGGACGACGACGGCCCCCGGCAGCGCGGTCAGCGCGGCCTGTTCGCCGGCCAGCTTGCTGTGGGCGTACACGCCTTGCGGCGCGGTCGGGTCGCTCGGCTCGTAGGGTTCGGCGCGCTCGAGGTCGCCGCCGAACACGTAGTCGGTGGAGATGTGGATGAGCCGGGCGTCCGCTTCGGCGCAGGCCCGCGCGATGTGCCCGGGGCCGGCGGCGTTGACCGCGAACGCGCGGTCCCGGTCGCTTTCGGCGGCATCGACGTTGGTGTAGGCCGCGCAGTTGACCACGATGTCGCCGGTTCGCACGATCCGGTCGGCGGCGGTCGCGTCGGTGATGTCCCACTGCGACGACGTCAGCGCCGTCACGTCGCGGCCCTGGCCGGCGGCGCGCGCCGCCAAGCAGCCGCCAAGCTGCCCGCCGGCGCCGGTGATCAGGATCCTGGCCGACATGTGTCGAGTCTGGCACGGTGCCCGCCGCCGTCGGGCACGCCGGGGTCAGCTTCCCGCGAAGCGGGTGTGTCGCAAGTAACCTGTTGTGATGCCTGTGCAACGTGTGACTCGTGTGGTTGCCACCGTGCTCGCCGTTCTCGTCGTCCTCGGCACCGGGGTGGCGTGGAGCAACGTCCAGTCGTTCCAGGACGGCATCTTCCACATGTCCGCCCCCTCGCTGGGCAAGGGCGGCGACGACGGCGCTATCGACATCCTGCTGGTGGGCCTGGACAGCCGCACCGATGCGCACGGCAACGCGTTGTCACCGCAGGAGCTGGCGACGCTGCGGGCCGGGGACGAGGAAGCCACCAACACCGACACCATCATCTTGATCCGCATCCCGAACAACGGGCGGTCGGCGACCGCGATCTCGATCCCACGCGACTCCTACGTCCAGGCGCCGGGGCTGGGCAAGACCAAGATCAACGGTGTCTACGGGCAGACCCGCGAGATCAAGCGCACCCGGCTCGTCCAGGCCGGCGCGTCGGCCGGCGAAGCCGCCGCGCAGGGCACCGAGGCGGGTCGCGAGGCGCTGATCAAGACCGTCACCGACCTGACCGGCGTCACCGTCGACCACTACGCCGAGATCGGGCTGCTCGGTTTCGCCTTGATCACCGACGCGCTCGGCGGCGTCGACGTCTGCCTCAAAGAGGCCGTGTTCGAACCGCTTTCCGGCGCCGACTTTCCGGCCGGCCGGCAGAAGCTGAACGGCCCGCAGGCGTTGAGCTTCGTGCGCCAGCGCCACGAGCTGCCCCGCGGCGACTTGGACCGGGTGGTCCGTCAGCAGGCCGTCATGGCCTCGCTCGCGCACCGCGTCATCTCCGGGCAGACGCTGTCCAGCCCGACGACCCTGAAGCGGCTCGAGGCCGCCGTCCAGCGTTCGGTGGTGCTGTCGCAGGGCTGGGACATCATGGACTTCGTGCGGCAGTTGCAGCAGCTGGCCGGCGGCAACGTCGCCTTCGCCACCATCCCGGTGCTCGACGGTTCCGGCTGGAGCGACGACGGCATGCAAAGCGTGGTGCGGGTCGACCCGCACAAGGTGCAGGAGTGGGTCGGCGGCCTGCTGCACGAGCAGTCGCAGGGCAAGACCGAGCAACTCGCCTACACGCCCGCCAAGACCACCGCGAACGTGGTCAACGACACCGACATCAACGGCCTGGCCGCCGCAGTGTCAGACGTGTTGAGCGCCAAGGGATTCGCCACCGGATCCGTCGGCAACAACGACGGCAGCCACGTCAAGAGCAGCCAGGTTCGGGCGAACAAGTCCGACGACGTCGGCGCCCGCGAGGTCGCCAAGGAGCTGGGCGGGCTGCCCGTCATCGCGGACTCGGCCGTGCCCGCCGGATCGGTACGGGTGGTGCTGGCCAACGACTACACCGGCCCCGGCTCCGGGCTGTCGGGTTCGGTGACGCCGGCGCGGGTGAACGGCGGCGGCGGGGCCGGCGAGAACACGGCTCCCCCGCCGTCGCCGATCCTCACCGCGGGCTCTGACAAGCCGGAGTGCATCAACTGAGCACGCTTTCCGGCGCCATCCTGGACCCGATGCTGCGGGCCGACCCGGTCGGCCCGCGGATCACCTACTACGACGACGCTTCTGGCGAGCGCATCGAGCTGTCCGCCGTGACGCTGGCCAATTGGGCCGCCAAGACCGGCAACCTGCTGCGCGACGAGCTGGGTGCCGGGCCGGGTAGCCGCGTCGCGGTGTTGCTGCCGGCGCACTGGCAGACGGCGGCGGTGCTGTTCGGGGTGTGGTGGATCGGCGCGGAGGTCGTGTTGGACGGCTCTGCGGCTGACATCGCTTTGTGCACTGTGGACCGGCTGGACCAGGCGGACGCGGTCGCTCCCGAGGTGGCGGTGCTGTCGCTGGACGCGTTCGGCCGGCCCGCCGCGGACCTGCCCGTGGGCGTGACCGACTACGCGACCGCGGTGCGGGTGCACGGCGACCAGGTCGTCCCCGAGCGCCGGCCCGGCCCGGCTTTGGCCGGCCGTTCGGTCGAGGCCGTGCTGGCGGACTGCGCGGCATCCGCGGAGGCGCGGGGCTTGGGGTCTGGCGATCGCGTGCTGTCCAGCGCGTCGTGGTCCGGGCCCGACGAGCTGGTTTCCGCTTTGCTGGCGATCATGGCCGTTGGCGGGTCGCTGGTGCAGGTCGCCAACCCCGACCCGGCGGCGCTGCAGCGACGGGTCGAGATGGAGAAGGTCACCCGGGTCTTGTAGCTGTTGGCCGACGCCGCTGCTGGCGTTCTCGACGCGGCCCCGCAATGACTCTGCGCCCACTGCGGCA